>JAUXHH010000070.1 GCA_030621655.1 Desulfobacterales bacterium | reverse complement strand
TTAATGCATTCTGAAAATTTTAAGCTGTTTCAATTAAAACTGCAATGTAGAATAAATCCGAATATTCGGCTGCTTTTATCTTGAAAATTTAGCATCCCGAAATGTTGAGCTTATTAATTAATTTTTTTATGAATTGGAGGAATTATGGCAAAGCAGAAAAATTCTGAAGGTGACTATGTAAAAAAGGAAATTATGCTGATAGTTGCCCTTATTGCCTTGGTTATAGGTTTTTTGGGCGGAATTTTTTATAGTGCCTTTCAAGATGGCCCTACAGGAAATGTGCAGACTGCGTCTGCTCCTGCCGGCCCTCCCCAGCAGCAGCAATCACAACCTAACCTGTCAAATGAGCAGGCAAGAAATATTTTATCCCTGGAGCAGGAGGTGGCTATTAATCCAACCAATGTTGAAGCATGGACAAATTTAGGCCACGTTTACTTTGACACAGGGAGTTTTGCCAAGGCTATACGTGCCTATGAGAAATCCCTTGAACTAAGCCCTGGCAATCCTAATGTCCTCACAGACCTGGGTGTTATGTATCGCCGCAACGGTCAACCAGGAAAGGCTTTGGAAGCATTTGACAAGGCAATAGCTATTGCACCCAACCATGAACAGTCACGCTTCAACAAGGGTATAGTGCTGCGCTATGATATGAATGACAGGGAGGGTGCTGTGAAGGTCTGGGAAGATCTGCTCAGAATTAATCCTTCTGCTGTAGCACCAAACGGTCAACCGCTAAGTGAAGCTATAAAAAGCATGTGATGGCTTACCTGTATACCAACTATCCGGAGGTCTCCCTGGGCTCGCTACCTACTTTGCCATCCTGAGGTGTTAATGACTTTTCTGAATTTTGTGAAATAAAAGTTCAGTTTTCTTCAGCGACAATCCATATAAGGTTTTCCCTGGGCTTCACGTGGGCGGCTGGATATTCCTTTGCTGTTCCTGAAGCTTCATCAAGTATAGTTTCAAGGATTTTTATTTTCTTCTTTCCCGAGATAAGAAAAAGAATGTTTTTTGCCTGATTCAGAACCGGCAGAGTGAGGGTAATACGTGGTACGGGTGGTGATCCTGCATCTTCTTTGACGGCTGTAACCCATTTCTTTTTTTCCTCCAGAAAGTTTGAACCGGGAAACAGGGAGGCGGTATGGCCATCTGCACCCATTCCCAAAAGGACGAGATCAAAGCTTGGGAAGGTTGTATTCTCTGAAATTCTGATGGTTTCTGTCAGGGGCTTTGTATGAAAAAAATCACGCAGGTGTTTTTCATACATCTTCGCACCGATTTCAGGGGCCTGGTGCCCGGTAGGTATCTGGTGAATATTCCGGGAAGGGATATGCACCTTTGAAAACAAGGCATTGTGGGCCATGGAGAAATTGCTGTCAGGGTGTTTAGATGCAAGCCACCGTTCATCACCCCAGAAGAAATGACTCTGTTGCCAGTCCATTTGATCTGCCCATGAAGGTTTGCTCAGAAGTTCATAAGTTTGCTGCGGTGTTCGTCCTCCTGCCAGGACAATGGTACAGAAACCTTTTTCTAAAACTGCTGATTTCGCACTCTTCACTATTTGGTCAACTACAGCAAGACTTGCCTGCTCAACATTTTTGAATTGTTGGACCGATGTTTTCATCATGAGGCCACTGGAAAAAGTTATGCGTATTTATAATGGAATGTTTGAAAATATATTTATTTGCCTGACACTCAGGCATCGATAGAGCCCCCTCAGGTGAATCCTGAACCTGCAGTACAGGTATAGCAATGTTCGGATACGGCAATACTGTCATGGGGGCCTGGCAGAACATGCAGATCCGAAATATGCTTTTTTCTACCCCCCATGTAAAGGTTGAGAGCCTGGTTGAAATCACAGTCAAAGAGATAGCCGTCCCAGGATACGGATATGAGAGAACGACACATTAATCCATCCAGTGAGCAGGAATTGAAGTTGGCGGCCAGCTTGAGAACATAATCTTCAAGGTTGCCGGTATTTTTCAGCCAGGTAAGAAATCTGCCAAGCGGTACATTGGCAAAGGTATAAAGATTGTTGAAAGACAGGCCCCATTTCCGGGCAAGCATCTGGCGAAATCGTTTTTCTGTCTGTTCCTGAGATGAAGGCAGAAAGGCACCGGTAGGGTTGCTCACCAGGTTTAATTCTAAACCGGTATCTGGCAGGCCATACCCAAGTGAGTTCAGTTTTTTGAGTGTGGTTATTGAGGTGGCAAAAGAATTCTTCCCACGCTGTGTTTCTGATTGTGCTTCATTAAATGAGGGGAGAGATGCCACTATTGTTACTTTTTTGTCAGATAAAAGTTGCAGAAGCGGTTCCTGCTTTTTTTCTGCAATGGCCGTCAGGTTGGACCGTAAAATAAGGGTTTTGCACAATGGAGCAAGTTCGCTGATCAAGGTCTGGATGTGAGGATTCATTTCCGGCGCTCCGCCGGTAATATCTATGGTTTGAAAGTTGAATCTGGCAGCCAGTTCAAGAACATCAGTCATGGTTTTTTCTGACATGATTTCTTTTCTGGAGGGGCCGGCATCGAGGTGACAGTGTTTGCAGGACTGATTGCAGAGCATGCCGACATTAACCTGCAGGGTGGTGCAGTGGGTCCTGCTTAAATCAAGACCATTGTTGTCAAGATTTTCTCTGAATGTCTCTAAAGCAGGTATCTGGAAAAGATTGCTGCTTAGATCTTCTGCTGCTTGCAAATTAGACATGATTCAATAATTATAACGATATTTTTCCTGCAACATTGCGCATTTGAACGCCATGTACCAATGAGGCCCCACCGCGTATCGCTGTAGCGACATGGATTGCCTCAGTCATTTCACTGACGTTGGAGCCTTTCTCCAGGCAATCCTGCGTGTATGCATCAATGCAATACGGGCACTGGACTGCATGGGCCACAGCCAGAGCAATAAGGGATTTCTCCCTTTGGGTCAATTCACCTTCCGTAAAAACTGCAGTATAATAGTCGAAAAATTTTTGGGCAAGCTCCGGGGCGCCTTCACTGATTTCGGCAAACTTTGGTAGATCCTTCGGTTTATAATATGTTTCCATTTTAACCCTCATTAATGTATTGATTTTGTTATAAGAAAAGAAAAGATCATCGGTTGTATTTCTTGGGAATTGTTATTAGTTTATTCGTATTGTCTGGAAACTACAAGAGATCGGATAAGAAGTAAAATAATTATTCTGCATTAATTTAAGTTTTTATTTAATAGTTCGGGGAAGTTTTTACTGATATAATGATAAATTTACATCGTTACGGAATTGCTTATCTAAGCGATTATTGGTATAGCGGAAGCGGTTACTTTTAAAATTAATTTTGTGATTTGAACAAGAATTTTATGCAGATAGTTTTGAAACAGATAGAAAATCTGGGAAAAGCCACCTTGTATCATATTACTGATCTGGGTGGAATGGGATTGTTTCTCTTATATTCTATTCGCGGTATCTTCAAAAGACCTTTTCGTTTTGCTGCTTTTCTCAAAGAACTAAAGTTCATTGGGGCGCATTCATTTGTTGTTATTTTTTTTACAGCCGCATTTACCGGTATGGTCCTCGGTGTGCAGGGATACTACACGCTGAGCAAATTTGGCTCTGAAGGACTCCTTGGTTCAGCAGTTGCGCTGACTCTTATTCGTGAACTGGGCCCTGTACTGACAGGCCTCATGGTCACTGGCAGGGCCGGATCAGCCATGTGCGCAGAACTGGGGATTATGAGGATAACCCAGCAGGTTGACGCTCTGGAATGTATGTCTATTGACCCATACAGGTTTCTTATAACCCCAAAATTTTTGGCAACCCTTGTGGCTGTCCCGCTGCTGACCCTGATGTTTGATGTGGTTGGAATTTTCGGTGGATATTTATCCGGTGTCAAGCTTTTGGGCGTAAATCCCGGAGCCTTCTTTTCCGGCATGGAGCAGAGCGTGCTGAACAAGGATATTAATCTGGGTATTATTAAATCATTCGTTTTTGCTTTCATCATTGTCTGGATCTGCACAGGCAGGGGATTTCTGCTGCTCAAGAGTCGTTCGGGTTTCGGAGCAGGAAGTGTCAGCAGGGTAACCACCCAGGCAGTTGTACTTTCGTCAATAACAATTCTGATCTGGGACTACCTATTAACGGCAATGCTGTTATGATCGAGCCGATTATTCAGTTTGTTGATGTGCACAAATCCTTTGAGAGTACAAACGGTGCTGTGCAAAAGGTCTTAAGAGGGATCAATTTTAGTATTCGGCCTGGAATGACAACGGTTATCGGAGGTGCGAGCGGTCAGGGTAAAAGTGTTGCAATTAAACTCATTCTCGGGTTGATGAAGCCGGACTCCGGGAAGATTCTTGTTGAAGGCAAGGACGTTACGGTTATGGGTTCCAGAGAACTCAATGAAATAAGATCCAGTTTCGGAGTCGTGTTCCAGGGGGTGGCCCCATTTGACTCGATGACAGTCTTTGAAAATGTCGCTTTGCCGCTGGAAGAAAAGACCAAGCTCAGCAAACAGGAAATACGCAATCGGGTTATGGAATCCCTTGAGCAGTTCGGCCTTGTTGGTCATGAAGATAAATTCCCGGCCCAGCTTAGTGGCGGTATGCTGAAAAGGGTCGGCCTGGCACGGGCATTACAACTTCAGCCCAAGATCATGCTGTTTGATGAGCCAACCACTGGGTTGGATCCTGCCAGGTCACTGGAAATTTATCGGTTGTTTTATAAAATTCAAAAGGAAATGGAATATACTGCAGTGATTGTCAGTCATGATATTCCCAAAATATTCAATCTTGCCGACCAGGTTGTGGTAATGCATGAGGGCAAGGCCAAGGTGTTCAACAGTTCAGAAGAGATTCAATGGAGTAATGATCCAGTAATTCAGGATTTTGTTCAAATGACAATGGGCCATATTTATCAAAGCAGAATGGAAAATGAATGATGAAGAATTTTAATACGGAGTTGATCATTGGATTGTTCATGCTTGGAGGGTTTCTGGCATTCAGCTACCTATCCCTGCAGATGGGTGAGTTCTCTATTTTAAGTTTTGAGAAAAATTACAGCTTAGAGGCTGAATTTGAAAGTGTCTCCGGCCTTAAAGTCGGTGCAGGTATTGAAATAGCAGGAGTGAACATCGGTAAGGTTGCACGGGTTGGACTGGCAGAACAGGGTCTTGCCAAGATTACCATGCTTATTAAGCCGGATATCAAGATCACCACGGATGCTATTGCCTCAATCAGAACACAGGGGTTCATCGGTGACAAATATATAAAAATTATTCAGGGGGCAGATGAGGAGATGCTCGAAGAAGGAGACTTGATATTTGACACCGAATCATCAATTGATTTTGAGGAACTTGTGAGCAAATATATTTTCAAGTCTGATTAATTTTTTTTCGTTCAGGTACAATTGAATTATTTTAAAACAAAAAAAAATATTATATCACCGTTGTATATGGCAGTTTTTTTTCTGCTGCTTACTGTCACCCATGCATGGTCGGGGGGTACTGCCGATCAGTCGTCAGATGCACAGACTGATGTGACTCTCGCAACAGGTGAAGCTGTCAGTGATGCAGAAGATGATACCTGGACAGAGGAGGATAATTGGGATGATGAGTGGGACGAAGGGGATACTATCGCCGACCCCCTCGAACCTATTAATCGGTTCTTTTTTCACTTCAATGATAAATTGTATTACTGGGTTTTGAAACCTGTTTCCAGGGGATACTCAGCAATAACTCCTGAAGATGTGCGGATAGTAGTCAGAAACTTTTTTGATAATCTCAGGACTCCCACAAGAGCAGTTAACAGTCTGCTTCAAGGACAGGTGCGAGACTCTTCAGTGGAGGTGACACGTTTTATTCTCAATTCCACAGTCGGTATTTTCGGACTTGGTGATTTTGCAAAGGATGTTCTTGATCTGCGTTCAACCAAAGAAGATACGGGGCAGACCCTGGGGCATTACGGTGCAGGAGGGGGATTCTATATTTGTTGGCCATTCCTGGGGCCTTCCAATTTAAGGGATTCTTTAGGATTGGTCGGCGATGCTTATTTGCATCCCTTAATATTTCTTGATTCTGACTGGGAGGTTGTAGTTGGGTTGTGGACTTTTGAGAAGGTAAATTATACTGCGCTAACTCTGGGCGATTATGAATTGTTTACGGAAACAGCTTTAGATCCATACACAGCAGTAAAAGATGCTTACAATCAGTATAGAAACGGCCTTATAAAAGAATAAAGGTTTGTTGTATCTCTGTGAAAAAAATATCAGGATTAAGAGGCAATGGGTAAATATAGTAAACAGTTAAGCTTGATTTCGGTTTTCTTGCTGATGGTATGGATGTTGCTGTCAGGTGGTGAAAGAGCCTTGGCTTTATCAGAAAATGACCCTCTGGTGCAGGTGCAAAAGTCGGTAGATGAAATTCTTGTGATATTACAGTCAGAGGAATTGCAGACCCCTGAGAAAAAGGACGAGCGCAAACAGCGTATTCTTACTGTAGTCAACAGAATGTTTGATTTTCGTGGAATGGCCAGAAGCTCTCTGGGGCAAAACTGGAACAGCCTTACCACCGAAGAACGGGACAGTTTTGTAAGTCTGTTTGCAAGCCTCATAGAACAGCGTTATATTGGCAAGATTGATGCTTACAGTAACCAAAAAGTGATTTATAAGGACCAGCGTGTCAGAAATAATAAGGCCAGGGTCTATACAGCTATAATTGATAGGGATCTGGAAATCCCGATAGATTACAGTTTACAGATGAGCCAGGGTAAATGGCTCATCAAAGATTTAAAGATAGAAAATGTGAGTTTGATCGCAAATTATCGAAGAGATTTTAACTCCATAATCAGAAAAGAGCAGTTTGCCGGGCTGGTAGAAAAAATTACTGAACAGCTTGAAAAATCAGAAATGCAAAATTAGTTTGTTAATATGGATTCCATAAATTGTATCTGTTGTGATGCTCGAACAGAAGATATCAGGAAGGCCTTCAGTTTTCTTTCCACGGAGGAGATTGAAGAACTTTGCTCGTATCTGCAACTGCGGGATTGGCAGGCGGATGCAGTGGTTATGAGTGAGGGGGCTGCTGAAGATTACGTGGGGTTTTTAATTGAAGGCAAACTGGCTGTTAAAAAGAAAACAGGATATTGGGGTAAACATATAATCATTGCCATTCTTGAAAAGGGCGCCATGGTTGGAGAGGGAGCTTTTATAGAGAGTGGACCGCGTTCTAATGATGTTATCGCCATGGAACCATGCAGGCTCCTTACTCTTTCCGCTCCGAAAATGGACGAGCTTACTTTGAATAATCCCTTACTTGCCGTCAAACTTATGAAACGCATGCTGTTTATCATGAGTATACGATTAAGAAAGGCGAGTGACCGCATTTCTGAATTGCTTTGACAGTTCATTTAGATTGTTCAAAAATTGGTAATCTTTTCTGCCGCCTGAAAGAAAATCTACCAGCCCGCAGTCACACATTTCAGCATTCAATAGTGAATGGTGAGAAACCAGGGCTAGAAGCTCAGATCGACATCCTCTTGCCTCCTTCAGGTTTATTCATGACGGCGAAAAATCCTGTTACCTTATTTGTGGTGGTAATTCTCATAAGTTGTTGGAAATTTTTAGAACATATATAGTTCAATGAATACAAAAGTTGCTGAAAGGGACCAGGGGAGGTTTCGCCGGGTTTCAAAGGCAAGGATATTTGACGGTCATCCTTTGAAATTAAGCGTTCAGGCTGTTTTTGTGATGGTATTAATTTATGCCGTTATAATACCTGCCATTTCCTTACTTTTTTCGTACCTGCATGGAACGGAATATTTTTTAGTTTTCTGGACATTATTGCCGGGTGCTTTGCTGGGTTTTGTTTTACTCGTTTTAGAACGTGTGCTT
>JAUXHH010000160.1 GCA_030621655.1 Desulfobacterales bacterium | reverse complement strand
CTGGGGGTTATATGATGTTGATAGTTGGGCGATATGACTCATGCTATGCGTACCATAGTTGATCTACCAACTATTTCTCAATAAATTACTAGTATTATGCCCCCGGATTTCTTAGGCTTATAAAACGTAAAAGTACGTATGAATAAACTGAAAGCTGGAGAATGAGCGTGAATTTTCGTGTAACGATATTTTTATTCCTGCTGTTCTTTATCGGCAATGGCACAGCTTTTTCCCAGGAGACAGCAATTGTAACTGTTATGCCTGCAAAACCTGTGATTGCCGCCAGGGGACAGGCAACTCAATTAACTGTTAGGGCAAAGATCAGAAAAGGTTTTCACATACAGGCAAATCCGGCAGCCGATGAGTTCCTCATTCCAACAACTCTGACGATACAGACCGCTGAAGGTATTGTGCCGGATAACCCTGTTTATCCCCCCGGTCGCCCGTATAGGTTAGAAGGCAGCACGGAAGATCTGCTGACCTACGAAGATGAAGTGACCATCATACTGCCTGCGAGAGTGCTGGATTCTGCACCACCGGGTAATGCAGTCCTAACCGGCAAACTGAGATTTCAGCCGTGTGATGACAGAAAATGTCTCTTCCCCCGTTCAATTCCAGTAGTAATTCCTGTAGAAATAGTTGATTCGCAAAAATAGATCCGGCCCCTGTCGTTCTTCCAGCATTCTTTTAGGGTTTTAAAAGCCTTGCGTCTTTTACCTTTCAACCTTTGGCGCATCCCGAACCTTTCCCCTCGTCGCCTTGCCATGTAATACCCCCTGGTCATCAAACCAGAGCGGATCGATGCAGATGATCCGGTTCCAGCCTCGCGAGCCGTTTTTCTGCTGATGGTACACCATCCATAACTGTCCATCGGAGGCTTTTGTTACTGAGCAGTGTCCCGGGCCAAAGATATTATCGCCCTTTTGAATGATCGGATTACCGTCGTATTTGATAAAAGGGCCGAGCGGGCCTGGCGCAATGGCATAGCCGATGGCATACTCCTGGCTGTCGGCACTGCCGGCCGAATAAAGGAGATAATAGACACCACGGTGCTTCAACATCCAGGGCGCTTCGGTGAGCGCTGCCTGTTTCTTTTCCCAGGGATCGGTGGCCTGGATGAGGTGGACAGAGCTGCCCTTTTTCCGTACCGGCGATGCCATGGGCTGCACATAAATTCTGAAGCCCGGATACTCAACATAGTAGAGATAGTATTTGCCATCCTCATCGACAAACATATGCGCGTCGATCGCCTTGTCAATCAATGTTCCCTGGTCTTCGAACACTCCGTCAGGCCGGTCGGCTTTAGCCACGCCTATGCGGCCGTTTACCGTGTAATACAGATAGAATGTCCGGTCCATTTCATTATAAAAAACATCGGGTGCCCAGACCCCCGGTTCAACAGACTTAAATACCCTGGGACCTTTCTGCCAGTTGACAAGGTCTTTAGATATATAGACATCGTAACCGCGGTTGTCGCCGGTAGGGTACAGGTAGTATTTCCCTTCATGAAATAAGACGGTTGGATCGCCGATGCCGAGTACGCCTGAAAAATTATCAGGCTGCTCCCGGTGGATGATAAAGGTTTCAACCAGGACAGGGTTTGTATAGGTTTTGTCAACCTTGACACTTGTTGCTGCTAGGATCATGACGCCCAGCAGGCAAAGCGCTGCAGCGCTTATAAAAACAAATGTACGCTTCTTTTTGCTCATTATTTAATAATAACATAGAAAAGTGGGGCAGATTTATTTTTTAAAAACTTTCTTCCTGTCCCTTTGGGGGAATTTGTCTCTTGAGTATGCGATGGTAAGTATTATAAAAAAAATGATGGTGTTGATGATCTATTGATGGCGGCACTGGTCGAAAACGAAAGTCATGGGCATAAGTGCATATATCACTAAGTCAATGATCGAGCAAATGTTCTCCTGGACTGTAAGAAATGCTTTAGATTGGTTAAAGTTGAGGTGATGGCAAGATTCATTGCTGAACAGCAACTAGCGCATCATGAAACTCCACAGAATGCCGGCGCAAATAGCTGACCCAATAACACCGGATGCGTTACAGGCCATGGCATGCATTAATAAATAGTTAGTAGGATCCTCTTTCAGTCCTACCAGGTGAACTTCCCTTGCCGAGCCGGGTACGGCGGAAACACCGGCTGCCCCCAGTAAAGGATTAATTTTTTCTTTCAGGAATATGTTCATGATCTTGGCAAAGATGACTCCTGATGCAGTGGCGATGGAAAACGCCACGGCACCGAGAAGAAATATCCCTACAGATTTGCCGGTTAGAAAGACATCGGCCTGGGTGCTGGCACCAACGGTAAATCCCAGAAAAATAGTCGCCGTATCAATAACAGCGGTGCTGGCCGTCTTGGTCAAACGGTCCACCACCCGCGATTCTTTCATGAAATTACCGAAAAAGAAGGGCCCCAGCAGGGGGATGGAAGCCGGCGCCAGAAAACAGCATAAAATGACCCCGACAATTGGGAAACAGAGTAATTCCTTACGGGTAATTGGACGATCGGTATCAGGCATCCTGATCAAACGTTCTTTCCTGGTTGTGAGCAGCCGCATAATCGGCGGCTGGATAATTGGAATCAGGGCCATATAGGAGTATGCCGCAATGGCGATAGGACCGATCAGGTGCGGCGCAAGCTTGGCGGTCAGGAAGATGGAGGTTGGACCGTCGGCCCCGCCAATAATGGCCACCGAGGCAGCCTCTTTGGGGGCGAAACCTAACGCCAGGGCACTGAGCAGGGTGAAATAAATGCCCATTTGTGCTGCAGCCCCTAAGAGCATGAGCTTGGGCCGGGCCAGCATTGAAGAAAAGTCTGTCATTGCCCCCAGGCCCAAAAATACAATGGAGGGATACAACCCGCTGGTGACACCAAAATAAAGATAGTGCAGCACACTGTTATTCTCATAGATGCCAAGACCGAATCCTTTAAAGAAAGGAATGTTGCCAACGATAATACCGAATCCGATCGGCAGCAGTAAAAGCGGCTCATACTTTTTGGCAGTGGCAAGAAAACAGAACAGAATACCCACGCAGATCATGAAGATATAGCGAATGTCTGCCAGGTAGTAGCCGGTGGTTTTCAAAAATTCGACAAAGAGTTCCATAGGGTTGACCTATTGTTGACCTTAATCTTTTTTCCAACTGAAGAGCCCATCACCCGAGGACTGCAAGTAATCAGCCTCGCGCAGAGCATTAATGGTTAAATGCGGATGGGGCAGGCTCTCTCTTTCAAATATCCGGTATAATTCGGCAAGGGGAAAACTATCACCAAGTTCGGCTGTTAATGGCTGGTACAAAAGGGCGGTTACGGGCAGATCGTTTAGAATGTCGATGTCTGTTGATGGTTGTGCAAAAGGCGAAGCCTCTTTTTTCTTTTTTTCAAAAAGGCCAATAACTTTATGAAGTTGGGATATGATAAAGGCCAGGGCTGATAGGCCGCACATAACTATTATGCTGCCGGTAATTGCCATTGCCCAGCCATTATGTGCTGAGATCGCTTCCAAACCTATCATTTGGGCACCTCCTAAAACGATTGGTCGTACAGAGTACCGACCGTTGTTATTGGCTCCCTCATAGATACTGTAATGTTGAGTTATTTAAAAGCACATTCTACCGGGAGAATATGTGGACATAATAATTACGTATAATTTTTGGTAATTCCTAATCAACCTGGACCAATGTTATACTGGTTCAGTTATGATACGATGCACAAAATGTCAATACACGAGAACTTGGCAACTTGCCGATGGCAGAAATAAATGTCGTCGGTGTGGTTCTCGTTTTAAAATAAAATCGGTTCCCTGTCGTTCTGCTAGCATTCTTTTAGGGTTGGTATACAAGCTTTTCAGGTCTAGACTTAACTGATACAGCAACCTTAATTTCCGGATAATAAAATGACGGATATGATATCAATTGATTCTATAACCAGTCGAATCTATCACATTCGTGGTCTGAAGGTCATGATTGATCGTGACCTCGCTGAACTGTATTGTGTAACTACGAAAGCCTTAAAGCAGGCTGTGCGTAGGAATATCAATCGGTTTCCAGAAGATTTTATGTTTGAGTTAACTTTTAAAGAGGAATCATTTCTAAGGTCACAAATTGTGACCTTAGAGGGAAAAGGAAAACATTCTAAATATTTAGCTATGGCTTTTACAGAGCAGGGTGTTGCTATGCTCTCCACTGTGCTTAACAGCGAAAGAGCAATTCAGGTTAACATTCAAATCATGCGGATATTTAGTCGGTTCCGGCAGATGCTAGCTGGGCATGAAGAGCTGCAAAAGAAAATTGAGGCAATGGAAGAAAAATATGACGAGCAGTTTCGAATTGTTTTCCAGGCAATAAAACAGATGCTGGCTGAGGAGGAAAAGCCGAAACTTAAGATCGGGTTTTAGGTTATCACAATCTGTGATGCCCTCGTTGCAATCTGCCAACTGCCAGATAAGCGACTGAAAGGAGACTTCGACTATCTTTTCCCTCAGTCCTCAGCA
>JAUXHH010000259.1 GCA_030621655.1 Desulfobacterales bacterium | reverse complement strand
GGAATCTGTGGATTCGAGAAACAACTCAAGTGCCTTTCTCTGAAGCAGCGAAGCAACCAGCAAACTGCTCTCTGTCTTCATGGAAATGATCAGGTCGTTAATGATTGAGGACTTTTCATTTTCTATAATCGGTTTTCCCATGAGACAGTTTTTTTCCTGATCATAGAGGAAAAAAAAGATCTCTCTGATATCAAACAGGATTTGAAGCCCCTGGTAAACCACACTCAATATGCTGTCCTCATCATGAGACTCCATAAGGTCCTGAAGCGTTCCCAGCAGGAGAGAGACATCCCTGACTTCCCGTGCCAGATCCTCCTGCTTTTCCAGGTCTTTTTCTGAAACAGGGCTTTCTGATTCCCTGGGTTCCTCAATTTCTATGTTCAGCAGACGGGCAACATCGCCCACCTCCTCATCTGTCTGAGCCAACAACTCATCGACTTGAGACGGGGTAAGTCCGAAGAGTTCTTCAACAATGCTGTTGGGCTTTTCCTCTTTCTGAACAGGCTTTTCTGACAGCACATTTGCCGCATAGACAATCTGGACCAGAGGAAGGGCGGTTTTTATTTTTTCTGCAGATTCGTGGTGGTAAAGCACCGCATCCACCATGAACGGCTGGAGGTTCCAGCGGTGGAGCAGCCAGGCGCCGATCTCACAATGTGTAACACCCTGTCGAATTTCGCCCGCCAGAAGCAGATCCGGTCGTCCGGAGTATTTCTCCAGCAGCTCAGAATATTCTTTTGGGTCGTTCACCCACAGAACCAGCCTCCCTATGTCATGGAGAAGTCCGGTCAAAAATACCTCCTCCGGGTTACTGTACTGGGTTTGTTTTGCTATGAGCCTGGCCAAAACAGCACACTTCAGGGAATGCCACCAAAAGACCTTAAGATTAAAAAGGACGTTCACTTTGGGGGGCTGAAAGGCCTGACAGATAGAAGCGCCAATGGCCATATTTCTTATGGTGTTAGGCCCAAGGTAGCTTATGGAGTGATGAATACTCTCGATTTTTTTAGGCAGGCCGTAGTGGGCGGAATTTACCAACTTGAGGATCTTGCCGGATAAAGATGGATCTTTCTCAACAATTTTCGATACCTTGGCCAGGTTTACATCATCCTCGTTGCAGGCAGCGATAAGTTTTACGAGAATGTGGGGAAGTGTGGGAAGGTTTCTAAAAGTTGATATTTTATTCAGTATTGCCTTTTTAACTTGCATCAATAGTGTCCAAAAAAATTTTGAATTCGATTCAGAGGTCCATATTTGCAGAAGCTATTTTACATAACGGCATGAATTATAATCCCTAGCCCAGACCTGGCATAGCAAGATGCGGTGATGGAAAGCCACGTAATCATAAGCAGTGAAAGCAGTTTCATATTCGTATTCCGTCGCGCTCTCCGAGGCGTAGGCTCTACGAGCCGGAGGCCAGGGCAGGCGTTGAACCTGTGAACGCTTAAGGTATCCGGTACTATGTAAACGATTGCCTTATACCCTGCACATCATGATCACAAACAAAACTTTGAAAGGGAACCCATGAATCTTACCGCCAGGCCATTAACCAGAACAACTGCAGCCCTGATTTTGATTGCCGCCGCAGTGCTTGCTGCGACAGGTCATCTGGATGTGTTGGTCGACAAAAGTGGCGGCGCAATTCTTTCGGATTCCAACAACACGTACCTCAATGACTCATTTGACAGGTCCATGAAGGGTTTTCTTGTTTTGTCTGCCATAAAGAGCGGGATCGCAGTGATTGAAGGATCAGGAATAGGTGTTGGATTTAATCTCGAAGTAGGGGATATTGCTCAGTCTATCTATGACTATGTTGATGTGGCCTGGAAGACTGCCCTGGCCGGCGGCACTGTGCTTCTCTTGATTCAGTTGATGCTGCAAACCATGCAACTGATTGATCACTGGTGTCTCTTTGCGCTGTTGCTTGTGGTGCTGTCACTGTTTTTATTGCGCTGGTTCTTTCCCAAGCAGGAAAGACTGAATCGCATTCTTAGAGAGGCTCTGATGTTCGTGTCTGTCCTTACCATCGCCTTCTACATGATCCTGCCACTTTCAATCGCCGGTGCCGCGTTCCTGTCTAAGCAGATCACGCAGCCCCTGGTCACAGAGGCCCAACAGGGGTTTGAAAGCCTTCAGGAAGAGCTTACGCCACGCGCGCTCAATGAAAGGTTTTTTCCTGGCAGCCAAAGTGATGACTCTTTGTGGTCATACCTGGACCTCAGGGCAAAGCTTCAAAACAGCAAAGAGGCTATCATTAAAATGGCGCAATATGTAAAGGAAATCACGGAAGACTCTGCAATATGGACAATAAAGATAATTGCGGGCTACCTGTTCGATTGTATTATTTTCCCTTTAGCATTTTTCGTTGTAGGTTATATTCTTACAAAGAATCTCCTGGCATATGTGATAGGCATTAGACGAGAGCATTCTGTGAGGAAAGATTTTGAAATGATTTTGGCTAAATACTACGGCAAATAGTAACTTCTCAAAAAGTTCGTGTAAGATCGCTGCAATAAGGCGGCCACGGTGTCTTTTTAGAAATCCGCATATTTGGGAGTCATTCCAAACTGACGGCAGCTATCTACGCAATTTGTAATGTGAGGCTTTAAATAGGGCGTCTCCCGCGCCAAATTGGCCTTCGCT
>JAUXHH010000139.1 GCA_030621655.1 Desulfobacterales bacterium | reverse complement strand
CATCTACATCCGGCTGCCATCCTCCACCTCCACTCGAGGACATGGGTATGGTCCTTGACAGAGAGGTACTTCTCAGCATCCTGCCCATCTGCCTTTCCAGTTCCTTGAACTCATCAAGTATTCTTCTGTCAAAATCATCCATCATTTTCACCTGCTTGAAAAAATACAATAGTCCGGATTACAGAATCCACCTCTGAAAATCCTCTTCACATAATCAGAAAAAACTCATTTATGTTAAATGACAAATATTGTTTTTACCATTTACCTAAAACCCTAAAAATAAATCAAGCATAAAGCGTTTTATGCAGAGCACCTACTCGTTGGCAGAAAGTCGCAAAGCATTTCTTATTCGCTTTTAAAACATTAAGCATTACTGTATAAAGAAACACCTGAATCCGTGATAAAAAAATTACTCGGAGTCTCCCGTTGGTCGTTTATACCCCTCAGGGGGGTACTAAAAAGAGTGCCCTGAAAGGGTACTTACCCGGAGTCTCGCTTTGCTCGCTTACCTGAAACTGGTTGAGCATCCTACATTAAACCAGTTTTTATTATTGGAGGAAAACAATTATGTCAGATGCATGCAAAACATGTCCGAGCAAGAGCGATGACCCGCAAGGCTCATGTGGAACAGCCAAGGTCGCAAAATCCATGCAGGATATCGGACTTCAATCAACTTTAAGTAAAATAAAATATAAAATTCTTGTAATGAGCGGCAAGGGCGGTGTCGGCAAAAGCACCGTTGCAACAAATGTTGCTATGGGCCTGGCCAAAAAAGGCTACCAGGTCGGCTTAATGGATGTTGACCTGCATGGCCCGGATATCTGCAGGATGCTTGACCTGAAAGATAAGCTCTTTACAGAAAAGGATGAGAAGCCGAAACTGCTGCCGCCAATGAAATATAATGAAAATCTGAAAGTCATTTCTTTGGAATACCTGATGGAAAACCGTGACGAAGCGATTATCTGGCGGGGCCCTTTAAAAATTCAGGCAATACGTCAGTTTATTGGGGACATCGACTGGGGCAAATTGGATTACCTGGTGATCGACGCACCTCCCGGAACTGGTGATGAACCTCTCTCCGTTGCGCAAATCATAAAAGATGTCAATGCTCTCATAGTTACCACGCCCCAGGAAATTGCCCTGGCCGATGTCCGTAAATCCATCAGTTTCTGCCGTCATGTGGGTATCAGAATTCTCGGTATTGTTGAAAATATGAGTGGATTTATCTGCCCGCATTGTGATAAGCCGGTGGATATTTTTGGCACCGGTGGCGGCAAGAAGGTTTCCCTGGAATACAGCCTGCGCTTTCTAGGCAAGGTACCCATGGATCCCAAGGTAGTCATGGGAGGAGATAGCGGCAAGCCTTACCTTTCCTCCGGAGCCGGCACTGTTGCAACCAAGGCCTTTGATAAAGTCCTTGACAACGTGATCAAGGATCTCCCGGTAAAAAAAGAATCTTGAAAATAACAGCTGGGCATTTATTTTAACCTGTAAGATTTATAATCTCTTTCCAGTAAACTTTATCATCACTACGAACAGGACACGAAATGTTTATCAAACAAATGACCGTTGGAATGATGGGAGTATGCTGCTATATAGCTGCCTGCGAAGAAACAAAACAGGGAGTTATTATCGATCCTGGCGGAAATGAAGAGGAAATTCTGGCTGCCTGCGACAAGGAAGGGCTCACTGTTAAATACATAGTTAACACCCATGGCCACCCTGACCATGTCTGCGGTAACGGAAAACTCAAAGAAGCCACCGGTGCCGATATCGTCATGCATGCTGCTGACGCAGATTTTTTTGGACAGGACAAGGTTGAACAGTTTTTTTCCCAACTCGGCCTGCCTGCATCTCCACCTGTAGATAAACGTGTTGAAGATGGCGACATTCTCGCCTTTGGCAATGAAACCCTTGCAGTCATCCATACACCGGGACACACGCCGGGTGGAATGTGTCTTTATTCTCACCCCAACCTTTTTACCGGCGATACTCTTTTTGCCGGTGGCGTCGGCCGCACCGACTTTCCGGGTGGCAGCACACAACAACTCCTGGACTCCATTAAAAAACGTATCCTACCCCTGCCTCCCGACACCATTGTCTGGCCAGGACACGGCTATGGCGGAGAACACTCCACCATTGCCCAAGAGAAAACAGGGAATCCATTTCTCACCGGAGGTTGGTAAAAAGTGCGTGAGATAATCCTGGGAACAGCCGGCCATGTAGATCACGGCAAAACCAGTCTTATCCGGGCATTGACAGGAATCGACACTGACCGCCTCAAGGAAGAAAAAGAAAGAGGAATTACCATTGAGCTCGGTTTTGCCTATCTGGACCTGCCATGCGGGCACCGTCTGGGTATTGTAGATGTTCCCGGCCATGAGAAGTTTGTAAAAAACATGGTGGCAGGTGCTTCAGGAATGGATCTGGTTGCCTTCATCATTGCTGCCGATGAGGGCATTATGCCGCAGACCCGCGAACATTTTGAAATTTGTCGACTGCTTGGCATAGAACGCGGTCTTATTGTTCTCACCAAAAAAGACATGGTTGAACCGGACTGGCTTGAATTGGTGACCGATGATGTCAGAACTTTTTTTGCAGATTCATTCCTTGAAGACGCTCCCCTCATCCCGGTATCCTCCACCACCGGGGAAAACATCGAAGAAGTCATAAATGTCCTTGACCGGTTCGTGGCCGCATCTGATTTTTCAGAACCGCATGGGCCATTCCGGATGCCCGTTGACAGAGTTTTTTCCATGAAGGGTTTTGGCACGGTCATTACCGGAACAGCTGTTTCCGGCCGCATAAAAACCGGTGAAGATCTCATGTTCTACCCCAGTCGAACATCCGGAAAGATAAGGGGCATACAGGTACACAATAAAGACACGCAAGAAGCGGAAGCCGGTCACAGGACTGCCATCAATCTCCAGGGGTTGGAAAAAGAGTCCATCAACCGCGGAGAAATGGCTGCTGCTGTTGATTGCCTGCAGCCCTCCTATCTGCTTGATGGCCGCTTTCTCTACCTGGATTCCAACAAAAAACCTTACAAAAACCGCTCCAGGGTGAGGATTCACACAGGCACTGCAGAAATAATGGGACGACTGGTCTTGCTTGCAGATGAGGAACTGGCACCAGGTTCTGAAGCCAACGTGCAGATACTGCTTGAAGAACAGGCTGGATGCTGGCCGGGTGACAAGTACGTAGTGCGCAGCTACTCGCCCATTTATACCATCGGGGGCGGCGTCATTTACAACGGCTCGCCCAGAAAAAGAAAACGGTTCCGCGAGGAAAATAAACAGATTTTTCAGACCTACAGAAAAAATATCCCGGAAGATCTTGCCCTGCTCCATATCAAAGAAAACGGCTACAACGGTCTCACCCTTGACAGACTTGCAGTCAAGATGGGGATTTTTGGCAAACGGATCAAAAAAATTGTGCAGCAACCGCTTTCATCCAGAAAGATCATTCTTATCGAGCAGGACAAACAACGTATGGTGTCCTCTGCGGTTTACGAAAAGCTGGGTGAGAAACTCTGCTCTGTTCTTGCAGACTATCACAGGTCAAATCCCCTGAAAGCAGGACTATCCAAGGAAGAACTTCGTACCCGTCTTTACAGGGGGCTTGACCAGCGTCTTTTTCAGTTCCTGTTAAATAATCTGCAAAAAAAAGGGACAATAAAACAGGATCAGGCATTAATCAGGATGACAGGCCACCAGGTATCCCTGAAAGATGAAGAAAAAACATTACGCCGGGAACTCGAATCATTTTACCAACAGGCAGCCCTTACCCCTCCGACCCTCAAGGAGGTCACTGCAAAATTCAACAAATATCCACACCATCTTTTAAAGGAAGTGCTAACAATTATGATGGGAGAGGCTCAACTTGTTAAAGTATCGGAGGATCTATATTTTTATAAGCCAGCCATGGAAAATCTCAAAGAAAAGCTGGTTTCACTCCTTGTAAAAGAAGGCGAAGTAGATATGCCGGCATTCAAGGATCTGACCGGCCTTTCAAGAAAATTCAGCATTCCTCTTCTTGAATATTTTGACAAGATAAAGGTTACAATGAGGGTAGGTGATAAGCGCATTCTCAGGGAGAAACAAAATCAGTAAGCTTGCAGGTAATACCAGTGGCCTGAAAACCGCCCAACTTAAACGTCTTGAGCGTTTAGCCAAAAAACGCATAGCACCGGATCTCATAGTCAGTCATGAAATGGCCAGGAGCATGGTCGAGCTTTCCAATGAAACCGGCAGGCAGGTGGGCGTCCTCATCGACCGCTCAGGCCAGGTTGATCTGGTTATCGTCGGTGATGCCAAACAGATCGTTATTCCAGCCCTCACAGCTATAAGGTCATCAGGTGGACGTCTCAAAGGGCTTCGCTGTATTCACACCCATTTAGCTGGTGAAAACCTGACTGATGATGACTTGGTCGACCTGTTATTTTTACGCCTTGACCTGATGGGGATAATCAAGATACTGCCGGACGGACTGCCTGAAAAACTCTATTGCGCTCACCTTGTCCCTTCACCCCGCGAAGGCAGAAATTGGGCCTTCCTGGAACCTGTAATCCCCGGGCGGCAACCATTTGGTTTTGATGAACTCATCACTGCCCTTGAGGAAGAATTTACCCGGCTGCAGCCCCTCCGGGCTGTTGACAAAGGCAAAGACAGGGCCATCCTGATTAGTGTTATCACCCCATCAAGGTTTCAAGGAGGAGAATCGAAGCAAGAGTCAATGGACGAACTTATTGAACTGGCCCGTTCTGACGATGTGGTCATTCTTGATACGGTTATTCAGCAACGCAAAAAAATAAATCCAAAATTTATTCTCGGCAAGGGCAAGTTGGGGGAGATAATGCTTTCAGCCCTGAGGCTCAATGCCAATCTTCTCCTCTTCAACCAGGAACTCAATCCATCCCAGATTCGTTCCATTACAGACCATACAGAACTTCGAGTTATAGATCGTACCCAGCTCATACTTGATATTTTTGCCAGGAGAGCCCTAAGCCGTGAGGGTAAGCTGCAGATAGAAATGGCACAACTGAAGTATATGCTGCCGCGCCTGACTATGAGGGATGACGCACTGTCCAGGCTTACCGGTGGCATCGGTGGCCGCGGCCCTGGTGAAACCAGGCTGGAGATTGACCGCAGGCGTAT
>JAUXHH010000004.1 GCA_030621655.1 Desulfobacterales bacterium | reverse complement strand
TTGTCACTACTGCATATAAAGATAAGAAAGTTGAGAAAATCGATAACTATCCCACCCATCCAATACTTGCGGCAATCAAGCGCATTAAGAAAAAGTATTCTCCTGAGCAGCTCGAAAGTGTCCACATTGATCAAGAACCGGCAACTGGAGAAGCCTAACCCGCAGGGAAGTAATTTATTGTGAAGGTTTATGCTCGCTTTATCCCCATGGTATGCATCATGGGGATAATTTTTTATCTATCCCACCAACCCGGTGATTTTATCCAGCTTCCCCATTTTTCCGGTATTGACAAGTTGGCCCATGGCATCGCCTATGGCTGTCTGGCTGGAACATTCTTGTATGGTTTGCAGCCTTTTTTCAATACTAATAATAATAAATTTACTGCAGCAATAATTGTCGTATTACTTTGTCTGCTTTTCGGCATCAGCGACGAATTTCATCAATCTTTTATACCTGGGCGGTTTGTCAGTTTCTGGGATGTGGTGGCTGATGGTCTCGGAGCTGTGCTCGTGGTTGGCTGGTGGTTCATGAAAGCAACGCCAAAAGTTTCAAAGGATTATTTGTGATAAAATGAATACAGATCCTTGCCTTTTTTGATTGTTGATCTTTGCAAAATTTTACCGGTAGTGTAAAATCTTTCTGCAGTATTTCCAGTAACCGTTTGTGGGCGAACCCCGTTCTCAAATAAAATAGTACCAGAATTTTAAATTAGTCTGCAGAGGTGCGCAATATTTTATGACTGCTAAACCCTCATACAGTCAATTGCAAGAAAAGGTGGAAGTCCTGGAAAGGGAGCTTTCCGGACACCATGATATTGAAAAGATGTTATGGGAGAAGCAGGATCAGCTGTTCAAGGTTTTGGATAGCCTGGATGCCATAGTCTATGTGGCGGACATGGAATCATATGAAATTCTCTTTGTCAACCGCTATGCCGAGAAACTCTTTGGTAATATTACTGGTAAAATTTGCTGGCAGGTGCTGCAGTCCAATATGACGGGTCCCTGTCCTTTCTGTAAAAACAGTGAAATTGTTAGCTCTGACGGCAAACCTGAAGATATCATCCTGTGGGAAATTCAGAATACCATAACCGGAAAATGGTACTCAATACGTGATAGAGCGATAAACTGGCTTGACGGCAGGGTCGTCCATTTGCAGATAGCCATCGATATTTCTGACAGGAAAAAAGCTGAAGCCGCCTTACAGGCAAGTGAGGAAAAATTCCGTACTGTTGCAGACTTCACTTATGACTGGGAATACTGGATAAATGAAAAGGGCAGCTTCAATTATATCTCTCCTTCCTGTGAGAGAATAACAGGGTACAGTGCCCAGGAATTTGAAGAAAATTCTGCCTTGTTGCTTAACATAATCCATCCTGATGACAGGACACACCTCGGCAAACATTTAGATGAAGAGCTGGATACATCCAAGGTATGCCACCTGAATTTTCGCGTTATAACTCGGACAGGGGAGGAGCGCTGGATATCCCACTACTGCCAACCGGTCTATGGGCATGAGAAAAAATTTCTCGGACGGCGCGCCAGCAACCGTGATATCACAGTGCAGAAAAAGGCACAGGAAAATATCAAGCGTAATGAAACGCGGCGGGCTGCATTGCTGAAACTTTATGAGATGCAGACATTGCCCATCAAGGAAGTATGCAACTTTGTCCTGGAAGCATCACAGTCTCTTACCGGAAGTGACATAGGTTTTATGGGGTTCCTCAATGAAGATGAGTCCCAAATGACAATCCATGCCTGGTCGAAAAGCGTCATGGCCCAGTGTGAAATTCATGAAAAACCAATTGTTTTCAGTATTGCAGAGGCTGGTGTCTGGGGAGAAGCAGTACGACAGCGTCAGCCGGTTATCATTAACGATTACAGCTCTTCTTCTGTTCTGAAGAAGGGACTTCCTCAAGGTCATGTGGATATAGCAAGATTCATGGCCGTTCCTCTCTTTGACAAGGATAAAATTGCAGCGGTAGTTGCAGTGGGCAATAAAAATCAGAATTATGACGAGCAGGATATAAAACAGCTGCAACTGCTTATAGAAGGGATGTGGCAGATCATCAAGCGCAGGCAGACCGAGGATGAACTCATCAGACAGGCGGAAATGATAAAACACTTCACCAATAAGGTCGCCCATGATCTTAAAAATCCTGCAATTGCCATTTATGGTCTCGCCAGGATCCTCAAGAGAAAACATGAGGAATTATCTCAAGAAAAACTGGAGAATTTCATTGAGCAGATCGTCAACAGTTCCGCACAGATTAGTGCACTCTCAGAGGACATCAACGCATATATTTCCACCAGGGAGACCACTCTTCATTTTGTAGATATTGATCTGATGGAAATATGGCAGACAATCCGGGATGAGTTTGAACCCCAGCTCAAAAAAGGAAAGATAGTATGGATAGAACCGGGGAGCGGTATACCTGCAATAAGGGCTGACCGGCATGCCCTGCTCAGGGTTTACAGGAATCTGGTGGATAATGCCTTGAAGTATGGCGGCAGCAATTTAACTGAGATCACAATGGGGTATGCGTCATCAGATATGTACCATATATTGACTGTACAAAATAACGGGGAAGTTATACCTCCAGAAGATATAGAATCTATTTTTAAGATTTTCAGGAGAAAAGCGGGTGAGTCAACTGCTGGTGGAACGGGATTGGGGCTTGCTATTGTCAGGGAGCTTGCCAGGCATCATAAGGGGGATTCCTGGGTTGAATCAGGTGCTGATGGCAAAACAACATTCTTTATGTCGATTGCCCAGAATCTTTAAACTCAGCTTATTATGTCAGTTTAGTCCTTCTCCTGTTCATCTTCTTTTTTTTCAGAATCATTTGGTGTTTTTTCTTCATTGGATGTCATGTCCGGCGTGCCGGATTCGTCTGTGTTTTTTTCTTCTTCATTCGCCCCGGCAGCCAACTCTTTTTCTGTGTTAAGTGACAACAGTACAGCGGTTTCGGCATCCGGTTCACCATCTACCGGTGAGTCGGCAGCAGTCTCTTCCTGCTTGAACTGGTCGATATAAAGGCTGGCCAGGCAGCCAACCTGGAAGGGAGGCAGGAGAATTTTCAGCACATAAAGAAAGGGTATCATTGCACTGATAAAGTTGATAAGCATGATTGGAATGACAGATACAAGCAGCAGAAAGACAAGGTGCATGAGAAAACCTTTTTCATTTACCTTGTTCCTGCTGACCCGCATGGCATCGGTGAAAGACATTTTTCTGTCAACCATTAACGGCAGAACATAAAGCCACCAGGTAGCAAAAAGCAACCCCGGGAGTATCAGCAGCATAAAACCAAAGAATATCAGGAGCAGGACGAGAAAGTAGGGAAACAGGTTGGCAAATTGCTGCAGACCGGAAAAAATATCGTTAAAGACCGGTTTTTTATTTTCCCGCAGGGAGAGGATAACCAAGAGCGTGTATCCACCTATAAAAGGGCCGGCGAGTAAACCCAGAGAAAAAACAGTCAGCAGTTGGACGAGCAAACCACCAAGGATGAGGATAACAGGCTCTGCCTTAATGATCCTGTAGGTGTCCTCAAGATAAGCCTGGAAATTCATTGTATTGGATGGATATAAGGCTAGCCTTGGAGGAGACGGGCCATATCCTTGGCAAAGTAAGTCAGGATTATTTCCGCACCGGCCCGTTTTATGCTGAGCAGTGTCTCTGCCATAACCCTTTCTTCATCAATCCATCCATTGGCACCGGCAGCCTTGATCATGGCATACTCCCCACTGACGTGATAGGCGGCAATTGGAAGGTCGAACTCATCACGCAATTTACTGATTATATCAAGATAGGCCACAGCAGGTTTGACCATGAGGATATCAGCGCCTTCCTCCACATCAAGGGTTGCCTCACGAAGCGCTTCCAGGGAATTTGCCGGGTCCATCTGGTAACCGCGCCTGTCTCCCTCCTGCGGTGCACAATCTGCAGCATCACGAAACGGACCATAAAATGCAGAGGCATATTTAACGGCATATGACATGATCGGGATGTTATGAAAGTTCTCATCATCAAGGGCAGCCCGAATTTCACCGACCCGTCCGTCCATCATGTCTGAAGGAGCCACCATGTCAGCACCGGCAACTGCATGTGATAAGGCGGTCTTGGCCAGGACTTCCAAAGTGGTATCATTATCAATTTGTTTATCTATGATAATGCCGCAGTGGCCATGGGAGGTATATTCGCATAAACAGACATCAGTAAAGACGAGGAGTTCAGGAACCTTATTTTTTAACTCCCGTATGGCGCGCTGGATAATGCCATCTTTAAAATGAGCACCTGAACCCATGGGGTCTTTCTTCTCGGGTAAGCCGAAAAGAATGACACTGTTTACCCCAAGCTTGAGGCACTCTTTGCCTTCTTTTGCCAGCTGATCAACGGAGAGTCTGAATACCCCCGGCATGGATGATATCTGTTCCCGTTTATTTTTACCGGGCATGACAAAAATAGGGTAAATAAGTTGTGCCGGCAAAAGATGTGTTTCACGGATTAAAGCACGGAAGGATTCATTTTTTCTGAGACGCCTGGGGCGGTATTCAGGGAATATCATGTCTGTTCTCCTCAACAATTTATGTTAAATATAGAAACTCATTGAAAAATTTTATACATATTAGTCAGAATCAGAGAGATCAATGTGCAGGGTTTTAAGTTTTTTGTGCAGGTGGCTCCGTTCCATACCAAGCATTTCAGCAGTCTTTGAAATATTGTTGTTATTCTCCTGGAGTTTAACAATAAGGTATTCCCGTTCAAATTCCCTTTTAGCCTCTTTAAAATGCTGCTTCTGGTAAGGAGCTATGGTTTTGGCTTCTGCTGTATTTTCAGGTGCTGATGTGTCTTGATGCAGATATTCCGTAACAGTTTCTTCTGAAATGTTTTCATCAGGAGACATAATGACCAGGCGTTCAACAAAGTTGCGCAGTTCACGGACATTGCCGGGCCAGGAATGGCGCATCATTACAGCAAGCGCTCCATCTGTGAAAGATTTTCTCCCCAAACCTTTATGGGTGAAAGTTTCAACAAAATAAGCTACCAGCAGCGGTATGTCTTCAACACGTTCTTGCAGCAGGGGGACTTGAATGGGAACAACATTCAACCGCCAGAACAGATCTGCCCTGAAATTGCCCCTTTCTATTTCGTCTTCAAGGTTTTTGTTCGTAGCGGCAAGAACACGAACATCTACCTTAATGATCTGGTTGCCGCCAACACGTTCAAAGGTCTGTTCCTGGAGAATGCGCAGTATTTTGGCCTGGGTTTTCATGCTCATGTCGCCGATTTCATCCAGAAAGAGCATGCCGCCGTCCGCCTGATCAAATTTGCCCCTTTTGCTGGTCTGGGCTCCGGTAAAGGATCCTTTTTCATGACCGAAAAGTTCACTCTCTATCAACTCTTCCGGGATGGCTGCACAGTTGACCTCAACCATGGGTTTTGTATTGCTTTCCGACAGGCGATGAATCGCTTGGGCAACCAACTCCTTGCCTGTGCCGTGTTCACCCCTGATGAGAACCCATGCATCAGTTGGGGCAACACGTTCAATTTGTTCCCTGAGGTTTTTTATGGCCGGTGAGTTGCCGGTAAGAGATGGTTTGTGATTTGCTTTCTGACGCAGAATGAGGTTTTCGGTTTCCAGTCGGGAAAATCGTAAACCGTTTTTGATGGCAAGGACTATCTTGTCATAGGAAAGAGGTTTTTCTATAAAGTCGAAAGCACCAATTTTAGTGGCCTGGACTGCGGTCTCAATTGTGCCGTGTCCGGATATCATGATTACCTGGAGTTCCGGATAGTCCTCTTTTATTTGTTTCAGCGCTTCAAGGCCGTCCATGCCCGGCATCCATATGTCCAGCAATACGAGATCAACGGCCTCGGTTTTGAGTTGCTCCAGTCCTTTCTCAGCTGAATTAACACAGATGGGAGAAAATCCTTCATCGGACAGTATCCCGGCCAGGATATCCAGGATGCTTGTTTCATCATCAATGACGAGAATTTTTTTGGACATGAGGAGTTATCTAGCCAATTATACTATTTGGTTGCGGTTATTTTTTTTGGAGTCAACAAACAACCGGATTAACTTTAGTCATTTTGCAACTTTCATTTTTTCGAGTTTAGCTCGAAAAAAGGTCACTGACAACACGAATCAGGATGTTATGGGTAACTCAACTGTGAAAATGGCTCCTGTCGGCTCGTTGTCTGTTACCTTGATCTGGCCGCCATGGTCTGATACTACGGTACTGGCAATAGCCAATCCGAGACCGGTCCCTGATTTTTTTGTTGAGAAATAAGGTTCGAACAGCCTGAGTTTATCTTCGTCTGCCACGCCCGGTCCATTATCACGTACCTCCATATACACAACCTGTTCTTCCTTATCACAGGAAATGGCAATTTCAATGGTGCCGCCATCGGGCAAAACTGAAATAGAGTTTTCCAGCAGGTTGATCAGAACCCTTTTCATCTGCTTGAGATCGAATTCAAAGGGAGGGATGTTCTGTTCGGTTATATAACGAAAAGTAATATATCTGTGGCTCTCCTCATAAAAAACCAGTATCTCCTTGACCATTTTAACAATATCGTTACGGGTTTTTTGCACAATGGGCATTCTGGCAAAGCTGGAGAATTCGCTCACCAACCGTTTAAGTTCTTCAACCTGGTTTATAATGGTCTGGGTACACAGATCAAAAACCTCTGTGTCTGACTCCAGGGTATAGAGATATCTTTTCCTCAAGCGCTGAGCAGAGAGTTGAATGGGTGTGAGAGGATTTTTAACCTCGTGGGCAATCCTTCTGGCAACTTCTCTCCAGGCTGCAATTCTCTGGGCTTTTTCAAGTTGAGTGAGGTTGTCAAATACCAGGACGGTGCCAAGTGGGTTGCCGGTTTCATCATCGAGTTTTGTGACGTTGACCAGCAGTGAAACAGTCTCTCTGCCCAGGGATAAACGCAGGGGCTGTTGAATCGTTGATTTGCCTGACTCTTCCAACTCCTGCAGAAATTTCTCGATTATTACTCTATGGTCCGGCATAAGAGTTGTGCGGAAGTCCTTGTGCAGATAGTCATCTTTGTTGATATGCAAAAGATCTTCTGCAAACTTGTTAATACTGGTAACCTTGCCATTCGCGTCAAAAGAAATGACCCCTGCTGGTACATTTTGTAGAATTGTCTCTATATATTGCCGCCGTTCATCCAGTTCGATATTACTTTCCTGTAAGGCAACATTGACGGATTCCAGTTGTATTTTGCTCGTTTGCAGGTCGTGGGTCATTTGGTTGAATGAATCGACGAGTAACCCCATTTCATCATCGGATTCTTTTTCCAGGACAAAGTCGAGTTCTCCTTCAGCAACGCGTCGCGTCGCTGTTGCCAGTTTACCGATGGGCCCGGTGAGTCCCTGGGCAATATAAAATCCAAACCAGACTGCACTGAAGATAATGAGCAAAGTCACAATGAGAAGCATGACCAACAGACTTGTTTTGAGTGGGTTTTTGAGCAGCACGAGCTGGCGATAGCCTTCAATGCCCTTGGAGATTATGGTCATACGGTCAAGTCGGTCCTGGGAAATGTATATTGTAGTCACCAGCATGTATGGAATAGAATCCGGCTCTTTTTCAAAATAAACCGGAGTAAGGCTTCTGATAATTTCTCCAGTAGGAACAGATTGGATCGAGGTCCGTTCTGTTTCACCGGATAATACCAGCCTGAAAAGTTCAGCAGGGATTTCCGGGAGACTGAAATAGTTTATATTATCACTTTCTGCATTTGCAACAATCTGGCGTTGGGCTGATAAGAGTGTAAGCCCGTCAAGATTACGGAGAGTCATTTGGCTTTCAAGGCGGGCCTGGATGTTATCAGGGGCAAGTTGCAACACCTTTTCAGCTATAAGCTCTTCAGTAATCGAATTTCCAGTAGCAATAGTTTGTGCTTTATTTCCCTGGTATATATCCTGGGCAACCCTTAATGATTCATCGAGTGATTCTTCAACATTGGAGTTGAACCAGTAGTCCATACTTGTGGATACAAATTGTAATGCTATGAAAAACAGCAGAATCGTCGGGATAAGGGAGAGGGAAATAAAGGATATAACAAGCCGGGTTCTGAGCGACTTGCCGAGACTAATCTTTCGTTGCTCGAAGATTAACCGCAACAGGTTCCTGAGGACCAGGAAGACCATAAGCAGAAGCAGGATTATATTTATATTTATCAGGGAGAAAACAAGAACATTGCCGCTGATCGGAAAGGAAACCTCCCCGATTTCGAAGACCACTGTTTCAAGGTAGGTCAAAACCGGGATGAGGATAAGGCAGATAATAATTGCATAGCGTGTCCGCTTTCTCCTTATTTCATGAGGTTCTTTAGTCATAAGGCAAGGTGTAGTTTTAATTCATGCCATTTTGTTTCAAAATCCCAGAGAGAAGTAAATGGAATCAGATAATGAAAGTAAAGCGGCAGGGTTTTACGGGCTAATTTAGCTTTTACCTTAATTACATAAGAAGAGTTTGGGGTAATTTCTTTAAGCGGCAATATCTTGAAACCGTTTATTTCAGACATCAGAATTTTGGCTTCGTCAAGAGAAGTGGTCAGTTTGCTGTCACCTTTTTCATCCCTATAAATTTTATATTCTTTTTTCAGGCTGTCATACTCCATAATATGGTTGAACTCGTATTTCTTTATTTTTTTATCCGGCCATTTTGATCGCTGTCTGTAAATATCAACATAATAAGTGAAAGTTGCCGGAATGCCGTTATGAATGGCAGCTTCCATGTCATCAGTGAAACAATCAGTAACAGTGAGATAAAGTATAAGCTGACTTTTTGAGTTGGATACGGTGAAATCTGTAATTGTTGCATCCTGAGCATACAGGGTACGTGCCTGGAAAAGGTTTGCCAGCAGGCATAAAAAGAGGGGCAGCAGCAATGAATAGAAAAGATGCCTGGATATATTAAAATTAATTTTCATGAAATTTCAATTGCTTCTGCTTCAGGAAAAGCAGTTTTCTGAAATAAATTTATCTATCAAATTGTCAGCATTAACACTTGTACCAAGTGCGCGGTGGTCCAATGTAACTGAAATTTGATTTCCTGTCTATGCGATAAAGGTTAAGGCACATGTCAGGAGAAATGCAGCTTACAAAAATGGTATTATTATAAACCTGTGAAAATATTCAAGGATATATCTTTGTATGGGCGTGACAATGTGAAGAATCTGTTTTTGTTGACATGCAGGAGGGTATCGTTTATCGTAGATGTACGATTGAGAGATGAGCCGTTTATGAATTTTTTCACATTATAATGTGTTTAAGAATGCAATTCAAAAAACAAAGTATAACAACTGCTAAGGAAAAAGAGTTTGACCCGGAAAGTTTCGCCTCCATGTGCAAAGCCCTTGGACATCCGGCCAGGGTGATGATTGTCAATTATCTCAATAGAATTGACCGGTGCCTTTGTGGTGATATTGTTGATCTGCTTCCTCTTGCCCAATCAACTGTCAGTCAACACCTGAAATGTCTCAAAGAGGCAGGATTAGTTAAAGGGGAGGTTGAAGGGCCCAAGACCTGTTATTGCCTTGACAAACGTATGCTGAAAAAATTTACCCGAATGGTTGCCGACCTGGGATTGTCTCCTCATGGAGAAAAACAATAATGAAACAGATTCCTATAAGTAAGTTTGAAACAGATTCTTCCGCCAGTGATTGCTGCGGTAATGATCAGCAAAAGAAGGATTGTGTCCCGCCATTGCAGCCCTTCACCATACCCATGGTCGATGCTGTAGATGATGACGCACCCTGCTGTGGTCCAAAACCCGGCCCCCCAAGCAGTCCATATGAAAAGCCGGGGTACAGGCTGTACCATTTTGTTAAAGATTTTGCAGAAACACCGGTTGGGTTTATACCTAGGATAGGCACAAGTCTTAAAGGCTCGGATATTTTCGGTACGTTCAGGGCAAGGCTTGGTGTTTCGCGTGACAGGTACCGGGTGGCTCCGGGGCTCTATTGTGTGGGAACACCGGATGAAGAATCACCGGTTCTGGTAACAGCTAACTACAAGTTAAGCTTTGACAGTCTGCGTCAAGAACTGCCCGGTATAGATGCCTGGATACTGGTTCTTGATACCCGGGGTGTGAATGTCTGGTGCGCTGCCGGCAAGAGAACGTTTTCCACTGAGGAGGTTATCCGCCAGGTGCATGGTGTCGGTCTTGATAAACTTGTTTCGCACCGGGAGTTAATCCTGCCACAGCTGGGGGCACCGGGAATATCGGCCCATAAGGTAAAGAAGGAGTGCGGTTTCAAAGTGATCTGGGGACCGGTAAAAGCCAAAGATTTGAAAGCATTTTTAAATAATGGCCGCAAGGCTGATACGTACATGAGACAAGTCACATTTTCCATGGGTGAGAGGATGGTACTTATCCCCGTTGAGCTATCCCTGATTGTGAAACCGTCTCTGGCAATTCTGCTGGCAGTATTTGTGCTTGCCGGGATCAGTCCGGATATTTTTTCTTTTTCCGCAGCCTGGTTTCGGGGTTTAAATGGAGCCGCCGCCTATCTGCTGGGAGTAGTGGCCGGAGCAGTCATAGTGCCGACCTTTCTGCCCTGGCTGCCAACTCGCCAGTTTTATATAAAGGGCCTTCTGACCGGTGTGATTGCCGGTATTATAATGATTCTGCTCCTGGGGAGCAGTATTACAAGACTTGAGTCCGTGACCCTTCTGTTGTTGGCCACATCGGTGAGTTCCTATGCTGCCATGAATTTTACCGGGGCAACTCCGTATACTTCGCCATCCGGGGTGGAAAAGGAGATGCGCCAAGGTATCCCGATACAGATAATTGCTGTTGTTATCGCAATAGTTACCTGGGTGGCGGCACCCTTTGTTTAATTGAAAACTGCAGGAAAAATAAAATTTAATGATTTGTGAGGTGTGTAGTCAATGAAAGATTTCAGATATCTGGAAGATGTTACAACTTTGAAACTTGATGAAGACAAATGTATCGGCTGCGGTATGTGTGAAGTGGTTTGCCCCCATACAGTTTTCAAGATGGAAAATCCCAAGGTCAGTATTGTTGACCGGGATGCATGTATGGAATGTGGTGCTTGCGCATCGAATTGTCCTGTTGAGGCTATCACCGTTGACCCTGGTGTAGGGTGTGCTTCGTATATTATTCAGAAGTGGATTAAGGGGCCGGATGCAATAATCGAGTGCTGTTAGTTTTTTTTAATAAAATTGTCTTTTTTCTCGGGAGCTGTGTCGCAGCAATTTGTAAAATGCTCATGAACTAAAGTTCACTCCGCTTTTAAAAATCACTGCTCCTTGCTCACAAGAAAAAATCCTAATTTTACAGACTTGAATAAATTGTTCAACCAGCGCCGGAAATTATATTCTACCTGAGAATTCGTAAATAAAAGGTGGTGAGAGAGAGAATCTAGACATTGAACCTGAACTCAATGATATCCCCGTCCTGTACCGGATAGGTTTTTCCCTCAAGCCGTACCGTTCCCTTTTGCCGTGCTTCTTTGTATGAACCTGCTTCCATGAGATCATCATAGGCCACGACTTCCGCCCGAATAAAACCCTTTTTTATATCAGAATGTATGACCTCTGCAGCGTCAACAGCAAGCGTATTTGTTTTTATGGTCCAGGCGCGGACCTCATCAGGGCCAACTGTGAAAAAGGAAATAAGGCCAAGCAGTTCATAGGAGAGGGTGATCATTCTATTCATGGCTGAGGTGGTGATGTTATATTCTGCCAGATACTCCTCTGCTTCCTCTTCCTCCATCTGCGCCAGTTCATGTTCCAGACTGCCCCGGATTGCGAGGAATTTTTCGCCAGCAAGTGAATCACCTGTTTCAGGCAGGGATTCCTCTTCGTCTTCGTTGTTGAACAGGATCATCATCGGTTTGCCTGACAGGAAGGTGAATCCTTTCAGCTGCTGAGCTGATGCAAGCTCAGGGTTGTGTCGGAGAGGTTTTTCTTTTTCCAGCACCTCCTTGCATTCAGTCAATAACTTGAGTTCTTCCGGATCAGTTTTTCTGCCCCTTTTCTGGTCCAGAGCCAGTCGCTCCATGCGTTTTTCAATAACCAGCAGATCGGCAAAGATCATTTCTTCATTCAGCTTGGCAAAATCCTGTAGCGGTGTTGGTGGTTCGGCTCCATATCCTTTGAAGTTGCGCAGCACATGGATCAAGGCGTCGCAGGTCCGCACAGTGGCCCAGGCAGTGTCGTCACCTTTATGTCCTGGTTTTTGTGCGGCGATGTAGGGTAGGAGATATTCGATCTGGGCATAAATCGTCTTTTTGGGTGTAAACATGGAGCTTAAGCGATCAACCCTGTCATCCGGGACTTTGATGGTTCCCAGACGATCCTCCGGTTTATGGGAGGCCTCATCCAGTATGATTTTTGTCAAGGCCTCAAATAGAGTGGATTTGCCGGCTTCCGGCAGTCCGATTATTCCAAGTTTCATTAATGATTATCCTTCTGTTTAATTCGGTATTGTTTTCAGGCTGCCCCTTATACTGGTTCGCTTGCCTGGTGTCAACCATGGGAGCATTTTTTTGCGGATCATCGTACAGTGTCATTCTCTTACATGAATGTCTTTTACTGTAAGGACAAGATGATCCAGTTTGGTAATATACATTGGCTGTTTTATATGGTAATGATATTCAACTAGGCGTAAGGGGTTTTTTCACAATAATAATTCATTTTTCTTAAGAGTTGAATGAATCATGAAAAATAAAATAAAGGTTGTTTGTCCGAAATGCCAGGCAAAACTAAATCTTGCCGTGGAAAAGATGAAATGTGAAGTTGTGAAATTCAGATGCCCGGGGTGTTCCACCGTGCTTCGCGTCAAGAAGCCGGGTGATAAAAATCAAGAAAAAAGATCTACGCAGCAAGACCCAGAAGAATCTGCAAAACCGTTTGCCCCCTCGGAGGATCTGCAGAAATCGGCAAGAGAGTTTGACAGGGAAATGGGTGATGCAGATTCCCAGCAGGATGAATTTAATGAAGAACAGGTTGTACCTGAATCTGCAGACAATCAAACCGTTGAGCAGATTCTCGGCCAGGGAAAAGATGCGTTACATCCTGTGTCCGGAGAAGAAAAGATACGCCCAAGTGATTTGAGAAAACATAAACGGGTCAAGTTTAAGAAAAAGGTCCTGGTTGATAACCAGATTATGGTGGAAGCCCTTGATATTAGTGAAAGCGGTCTTTTTCTGCATACCGGGCGTTCCTTTGACGACGGGGCAACTGTTCAGGTCGGCATTCCAACCCTGCCGGGCAATTTTGATTTAGTGGTACAGGCCAGCGTACAGCATAACCACAGTGGAATTGGCATGGGGCTGCAGTTTGTGGATGTTGATGATATCCAGAAGATAAAACTGCAGAAGCTGATCAATTCTCTTGACGATGCGGCCAGAAAAGAGCTGGATGGCAGGAAGATAATACTCCTGGCAGGTGGCTCGGATACGGCTCGCAATATTAATAAAAGCAAGCTGGTTTTAGACGGTTTCTATGTCCTGCAGGCGACAAATGCTGATGATGTCTTTGATATCCTGCAGAATGAAACTCCAGATGCCATGGTTCTTGATTGGCAGGAAACATCTTTTTACAGCAAAGGGCTGTTGGCCCAGATCAGGCAGACACCGCAATACGATAACGTTATCATAATAGTTTTGGCAGCCTTGACCGATGCCCATGCTCAGAGAGAAATATTGGACGCCGGGGCGGAACGGTATATGGCCAAGATGGATACAAATCCGCTCAAGCTTTCACAGACCCTGAGTGAGCTGATTGAAGAAAGAGACGGTTAAGCTTTTCCCTGCATAAAACTGCTGGTTTTCTCCAGATATTTCAAGCCTGAAAGTATCGTTTATTCTTTTTATTTTTATGTGGCAATGGCTGAAGTTTTTGGAGTAGATATATAATTTTGCATTGCAACTGTAAACTGCCAATAAATGAAATGACAGAAGAAAAGGTACGAATCGATAAATGGCTTTGGGCAGCGAGGTTTTTTAAAACCCGTTCCATGGCGGCACAGGCAGTTTCCGGAGGCAAGGTGCATGTCAATGGAGCCAGAGTGAAACCGGCAAGAGCTGTAGTGTCTGGTGAAGAATTACGGATACGGCGGGGCGAAGTGGAATTTATCGTAATTGTACAAGGGGTCTCCGGGAAGAGAAGGCCGGCCAGGGAGGCGCAGCTTTTGTATGAAGAGACTGAGGCCAGCATACTGCAGCGGGAGGAAATGAGGCAGAAAAAGCGGTTGGAGGCGGCCGGCAGGATGTTTGGCCCAATGAAAAGGCCGGATAAGCGGTCTCGCAGGCAAATCAGAAGTTTTACGCGCAAGGATTGAGACAAATGCAGGTTAAAGGCTAAAGGTCAAAGGCAAAAGGTTAAAGATTTTTTTATATATTTTAAAATCGTAATTACGCTATTGAGTTAGAGTATTTATAGTTAGAATTTTTTTGTGATTACTATAAAGAGAGGAGAAACAATGAGTAAAATGCAGAGAGCGTTGATCAGTCTGACAGATAAAGCAGGAATTGAAAAATTTGCCGGGCAGCTCCAGGATCTTGGTATTGAGATTTTGTCAACAGGAGGGACTGCCAGGAAAATGAGGGAAAATGATATAACGGTAAAAGATGTTGCAGAGTTTACCGGTTTTCCTGAGATGCTTGATGGCCGCGTCAAGACGCTGCACCCAAAGGTTCATGGGGGTATTCTATTTCAAAGGTCAAATGCTTCGCATCTGCAACAGATGGATGCCCACGGTCTGCAGCAGATAGATCTTATTGCAGTGAATCTGTATGCCTTTGATAAGGCCACCGAAGATCCGGACTGCACGGTTGCAAATGCCATTGAAAATATTGACATCGGCGGTCCCACCATGCTTCGGGCTGCTGCCAAGAATTTTCAGGATGTGACCGTTATTGTTGATCCTGCCGATTATCCCCAGGTGATTTCAGAAATAAGCGAAAATGGTAACACAACACTCGCGACCCGATTTCGCCTGGCTGTCAAGGTGTTCCAACTCACCAGCACCTATGATACAGCGATTGCCGCCTGGCTTGCCAAGGTTGACACCAATACCAATGCGCATTTTAAGGGAGGGGAGTAATGCAGAAAATGGCTGTACTGCTGTCAGGCAGCGGTAGAACTCTGGATAATTACCATGAGCGGATCAAGGCCGGCACCTTGAATGCTGAAATCAAGGTAGTGATTTCTAATGTCAAAGATGTATTGGGACTGCAGAAGGCGGAAAAATATGGATATCCGAATTTTCACGCTGTGGGCAATGAGGCCATAAACGGGATTTTGCAGGATTATGACATTAATCTCATCTGCCTGGCAGGATACCTGAAGCTGTATGAACCTCCACCTGAACTTGCGCGTTCTGTGCTCAATATTCATCCAGCCCTCATCCCTGCTTTCTGTGGTGACGGTTTTTACGGAATGCGGGTTCATCGTGCAGTCAGGGCAAAAGGTGTCACGGTAAGCGGCTGCACCGTCCATCTTGCAAGTAACATTTACGATGAAGGCCCTATTGTGTTACAGAAATGTATACCGTTGGAGTATGATGATACCCCTGAAGATATTGCACACAAGGTTTTTGATATTGAATGCATTGCATTCCCCGAGGCAATCAATCTTGTAGATGAAAAAGGGGTCGACTTTTTCTGGAGGCGTGTTGAAAATGTCACGTAAGAAAAAAACAATAATGACTGCTCAGGATATTGAACGGGCGCTTGACCGGATCGCTCTGCAGATTCTTGAAAGAAATCTCAAAACCAGAGAGATAGTCATCGTAGGGATACATACGGGTGGCGTTTTTCTGGCAGACAGGATCCACAGTATTATAGAAAGAAGAGAAAAGGTCAACTTGCCGTCAGGAAGCCTTGATATTACCCTGTACAGGGATGACTGGAGCAGGGTGTCCCAGAATCCGATTGTCAAAAAAACAGATATTTCCTTTGAGGTTGAGGGAAAGGCACTGGTTCTGGTTGATGACGTTATCTATACTGGAAGAACTATCCGGGCCGCCCTTGATGCAGTAATGGATTTTGGTCGCCCCAGCTCCATTCAGCTTGCGGTTCTGGTTGACAGGGGGGGCCGGGAACTGCCGGTTCAGCCGGATTATACCGGTATGGAGATACCGGTCGGGCCTGATCAGCATATTCATGTTCTTTTGCACGAAGCTGCTGATATTGATGAAGTTGTACTGGAGCAGGCAAGCTGACCTCTTAGTTAGTGCCCGTCCATAAATGGCCTTTTTGTTCGATCTCAGCGTCATACGAAAAAAATAATACTCGGAATATTAGACATATGCCTGTGCTTATTTTTTTCGCAGTCCTTGATCTCAAACAAAAAATCCTCATTTCTGGACAGACACTAGTTTGGAATTAATTATTGATAGGATTTTTCCCATGGCCGAAGATTTTTCTACTGACAGATTAGACCTGGCGCATATACAAAACAGGGTCCGGGGAAAAATTAAGGATCATGTGCGTTATGATTTCAGCCCTCTGCAGAACAACCTGTTAAAAAGTTTTTTTGATCTGGTTCAGGAATACGAAAGGCTTGAAGATTTTTACCGCATTTGCGTTGTCGTACTTCTTGAAACAATGCAGGTTGAAAATGCGCTTTATCTTCTGGATAGTGATGAAAAACAACTTAAGCTGGTGTGCAACAGCCGGGAAGGTATCATCCATGAACCGCGTTCGGTACCGACAGGCATATATCTCAGCGACCAGCCTTACAAAACTGAAAATTCCTACGTCGTGCCAATTTACAGGAAACCTCCGCAGGGTTCATCTGAAAATCACAACATGATGAGGCCTGATCAGCATACCTGGCGTGATGATATAAGAATTTTAGGAATGTTGGAGGTCTCTCCCCTTGAGAAACTGGATGAGGCGGATCTGTTTTTTCTGGAGAAATACGCCAACCGTATAGGATTCAGACTTCATAACCGTCTTCTGGCCCAGCAGAACATCCATCATCTTAAATTTATCAACAACCTGGTGATGGATATTGAGCATAATGTCATTATCCCGAACATGTATTTCAAGCACCTGTTCAATCAACTCCGCAAGAAAATTGGCGAGATGCAGGAACTTGAATTGGAAATGACACAGTTGAAAAAGACTGCCGGCGTAAATGACGAGGCTTGCAAGATGCTCATAGATAGATTGTCAAATCTGCGAGCGGATCTTTTGGGGTATCAACAGGAGATGCTGAAGCACCATGCCAATGTCAGCCTTTTCCTTGAGAGTTTGTTCAGGCGGGAACATTTTGAGCGTGGACATCTGGTATTGCGCCCTAAACTCTGCCGGGTGGAAAAGGAAATTATTCTGCCGCAGTTGGGCCAGTATAAGAGCCGTTTAAAGACAAATAAAATAACAGTTGACCGGCCCATGGGAATGGACACAGAAGAGATTCCCATTATGGTAGACAAGGGTCTTCTGGCGCAGGTTTATGCCAACCTTTTTTCCAATGCGGTGAAATACACTGAGGAAATTATCGACCACATGGGAAAAACCAGAAAAGCTGTAGCCTATGGACGTGAAATAATTGATGATTTTTTCGGTCCGAACCAGCGGGGAGCGAAATTCAATGTTTTTACCACCGGTCACCACCTGTCCAAGGAAGAGATCGAGGTGGTATTCTCAGAAGGATATCGCGGGCCAAACAGCCAGGATAAACCTGGAACCGGGCATGGACTTGCCTTTATCAGGCATGTGATTGAACTGCATGGCGGCCAGGTGGGATATGAAGCCACTGGACAGGGCAACAACTTTTATTTTGTGATACCTCTGCCTGCGATGAATTTTTTACGGCCCTGGCCTGAAGACGGATCACTCAATGAAGAGCTGTAAGGCCGGATATGTGCTTTCCTAAAATGTAGATGCTTCCTCTTAAAGACAATATTCCAGCCAAGAATTTTCCCTATGTAAATATTGGCCTCATTCTCATCAACTCGGCTTTTTTTATTTATGAGATGTCTTACGGGCCTGAGCTTGACCAGTTGATATTCACCCTTGGTTTTATACCGGCGCGTTTTATTGCCCAGCAGGGGGAAACCTTTTTGAATCCTGCAGGAGTTCTGCCTGTGTTCAGTTCAATGTTCCTGCATGCAAACCTTGTACATCTGATATCAAACATGTGGATGCTCTGGATTTTCGGAGATAATGTCGAGGACTGTATGGGCCATGGCCGTTATCTCCTGTTCTTTTTACTCTGCGGCATTGCTTCAGTATTTGCCCAGACAATTTCAAATCCGCAATCTGTTATCCCCATGGTCGGCGCCAGCGGCGCCATATCAGGAGTACTCGGCGCCTATATTATTACCTATCCCAAGGCCAGGATTCTAACGCTGGTTCCCATTGTCATACTGTTCTACATCATTGAACTGCCGGCCTATTTTTTTCTTGGTTTCTGGTTTCTTCTCCAGTTGATACAGGGGTCGCTCTATTCTTTAAATTCCGAGCAAATGGCCGGCGGCGGAGTTGCCTGGTGGGCCCATGTGGGTGGTTTCGCAGCCGGCGCCTTGCTCCTGCAGGTGTTCAGGTGTAAGGATTGGCAGCGACCTGTGGTGCCATCTGAAAGAAAAATTCGCCGCCTGCAACGACGTTAATAAAGAATCCGGGCTCTGAGAACCCGGCTTTGATCGCCCCTTGAAGGGGCAACTTTGCTGCCGCTTACAATAATAATGTCATCAGGCACAAAGGCACAAAGGCACAGAGTTTAAAAAACTGGCAAGAAAATCACATGGTTACACTGTGTGCACTTAAAAGCTTTTACTCTGCTTTGTCTTACGGTCACTTTGTGCCTCTGTGCCTTTGTGCCTTTTATTAATTAATGGTTCCGACTGAGCCAACTGACTCTGACCCAGCCCTGAGGACCGGGTTTTCAAGGACGAATAAAAAGATATATGATTGACAAGAAGGATAAAAAACCTGAGCTATTGGCTCCTGCAGGCTCGATAAATGTTTTTGAAAGGGCTATCGAGGCGGGAGCGGACGCAGTGTATATCGGGGCGCCGGCCTTGAATGCCCGTGCCTTATCAAGAGATTTTTCTTGGGCCGAAATTGCCGCCATGATCCAATTTGCCCACAAAAGGGATGTTAAATTATATCTGGCAGCAAACAGCCTGCTGAAGGAAAATGAAATTCCGCAGGTACTTGAAACCCTCGCCATTCTAGAAGCATTGAAGCCGGATGCTTTAATCATTCAGGATCTTGGCCTCTATCATCTCTGCAGGAAATACTTTCCTCAATTGCGACTCCATGCCAGCACTCTTTTTGGAGCACATAACTCACTTGCAGTCAGGCAATTTAAAAATATGGGTTTTGAGAGGGTGGTTTTGGCCCGTGAGCTTACAATTAAAGAGATCAATTCCATTGCCGGGACAAGTAACGTAGAGCTTGAGGTGTTTATTCATGGCGCCCTCTGCTTCAGTTATTCAGGTTTGTGTTTATTCAGCAGTTACCTGGGCGGGAAAAGCGGTTTGCGCGGCCGTTGCGTGCAGCCATGCAGGCGGCGCTACCAGTGGAAGCAAAAGGGGGAAAAGCCGGGTTACTTTTTTTCAATGAATGATCTTGGCGGTATAGATTTGATTAACAGGTTGCAGAAGGCAGGTGTTTCGTCCTTTAAAATTGAGGGCAGGCTGCGCAGCGCCCATTATGTCTCCTCCGTGGTCAAGGCATACCGGATGGTTATTGATGCAGATTCTGGAGATAAGAGGGTCATTGAGAATGCCAAGGAATTGTTAGACCAGTCCATGGGAAGAAAAACCAGCCAGGGATATTTCAACACCACAGAGTCAAAAGAATTAATCTCACCATATCATTCGGGCAATATCGGGATGTATCTGGGCCAGGCCGGTAAAGGTACCGGCAAGGGGAAGGTTTCTCTTGCACTCAAACAGTCAATACAGGTTGGAGACCGCTTGCGTTTGCACCAGGAGGATACCGGGGAGAGGGTTGCCTTCACCTTGCGAAACATGACAAAAAAAAGCCGAAAAATATCCCAGGCCAATCCGGATGACAGTATCATACTTGAGGTTCCGGCAATTGTGAAAAGGGGAGACAGTCTGTTTAAGGTCGACAGCCGTAAGGCCAGGGAAGCTGAAAAGAAGAAGCCCGGTCTTAATGCCGCCCATTTCAATCCGACTGTTAAGAAAATACTGCGAAACACAAAACAAAAAGTCTCGACAATTCAAAAAAGCCTTGCGCCCGGTCGAACCGGAAGCAGGAAAACTCCTGCTGCTGGAATGAGAAGGATGAAAGGCACGTCCGCTGCCTGGCCTCTTCTCTACATCAAAATAGATGATCTGCAGGTGTTGAAATCCCGCTTGCCTGTTATGCCTGAATTGCTCCTGGTGGAACTGAACCGGAAAACCTTTAATGATTTTCAGCACCAGAAAAAAACTGTTAAAAAATTTCACCATAAGATGGCCTGGTGTCTGCCTCCGATAATATTGGAAAATGAGGTGGATTTTTTCAGTAAGGCTATTAATCAGCTTATAAAGAATAATTTCAAAACCTGGCAGATTGGCCATATCGGGCAGCAGTTATTCTTTGCTGGGAAAGAGAGGTTGAATCTGTTGGGGGATTACACCTTAAACGTTCTTAATTCTCAGGGACTGTATGTCCTGCATAGTTTTAAGCTGCAGAGGGCCCAAGCTGCCATAGAAATTGACAGGGAAAGTCTGGGAAACATTTTAAGCAGCAAATCAGCAGCCAATTCCAGGGTTGATCTTGGATTAACGGTCTATGGCACTCCGCCTCTCTTTACTGCCAGGCCCATGGCCAAGCATTTTTTATATGCGCAGCCCTTTGTTAGTCCCAAGAATGAATCCTTTGTTTTGCGCAAAGCCTGGAATTCAACGGTGGCACTTGCTGAAGATCCTTTTTCCCTCCTGTCAATGCTGACTGAAATGGCAAAGATGGGCTTGAAATACGCGGTCATTGATCTATGCCACCGCAGGATCACCAAAAAAGAAAACGACGAGATTGGCAGAGAAATAGCAGGCAAAAGGTACCGGCGAAAACTCTCAACATTTAATTATAACGGGAATCTTTTATAGATCTTGTGTTCCGCTTTTTTAATCCTGGGATTGCACCCATAAGACAGCCTCATCGAGGCTATCATAAGGAAAATACTTCACTTTAGCGTTGACAAAATGATCGACTATTTTGGGCATAATTGAAATAATTTGACCGTCAGTGACCACAGCAACTTTTTTGATTTTCTTATGATGTTCACGGACAAATTTTAGATGAGATATTAGCCCCGCGAAATCCTTCCACCCGGGAAATAATTCAATTTGGATTATCAAACCATTGAGTTTGCCCTCTTTCTCAATATAAGGGTCTACCTCATTCGCAAGAAGTGTAAAGTCCTGTTCGTTTAACGGAGCTGAGGGCGTAACAGTTACTACGCCGGTATCTTCATTAAGTTTAATCTGTATCATTAATTCACCTCTTGATAGTACGTTGAAAGTGGCGGCTTAATATCAATAAGCCGTATTGCCGAATTATTCTTGTCATGCTCAATATTTATTGGTAGAAATACCTAGTAAGTCAAGAGCAAAATAAAAAAAAGTCTTTATTGAAAAGAGACTTATATAGTTTTTCTATACTAATTTGCGAGAAAGATGGGAGTTTAAACTGTTTTGATTTTGAGATATTGTTTTTTTATCATCAAATAATTGATTGAAGAGCCTTCACAGGGATTTTGGCCCTGATGGAGGCTTTAAATTTTTGAGAGTCAGGAATTAATAATAGAGGAAGCCGTGAAAAGAATCAGAGGTGTTTTTATGAGTCGCATCAGCCTTCTCCTTATCATTGGCATGGCAATAGTCACTGTTGGAAGTTCTACGATCGTCAACGCACAAACCAACGCGGAGATCAGGTTGGTATTGCAAATCACAGTTGACGGATTGCGCGGTGACCTGCTCAACCGTTACCAGGCAGGTTTTGGCAAAGATGGGTTCCGCTACCTGCTGAAGCAGGGCACCGTCTATACCAACGCGCAATACCAGCACGCCAACACCGAAACCATTGTCGGGCATACGACGCTGGCTACCGGCACCTTCCCGTCGCAGCACGGCATGATTGGCAATGTCTGGTTTGACCGGGAAGCAAAGGAACTGGCCTATAATATTGAAGATGCTGATGCTCCGCTGCTGCCAACCAGGGATGAAGCAATCAAGGGTGAGCAGGTCGATCCGGCCCAGAAACTTGCACGCACCCAGGGCCGCTCTCCCAGGGTAATTCTGGTCCCTACCTTCAGTGACGGGTTGGCTGCCTATTATGGCGGCCGTTCCAAGATATTCGGAGTATCCGGCAAGGATCGCAGTGCCGTAGCTATGGCCGGTCAGACCGGTAAGGCCTTCTGGTTTTCTACTGATACCGGCGATTTTGTTACCAGCTCTTATTATTACGATGCATATCCTGAATGGGTGAGTGATTGGAACGCACAGCGCCGGGCCGAGAAATATGGAGGGACAAAATGGGAACTGGCTGCTGATATTTCAACCTACCTCCTGGGAGCCCAGGATGATCGACCCTATGAGGTTGACTTAAAAGGATACGGTCGTGTCTTTCCCCATCCATTCGGCGGGGTGGACGACAAACTGCTTTACACCAGGATTGTAGTCAGTCCGGCAGGCGACCGGCTGCTGCTTGACTTTTCCAAGACGCTCGTGACAAATGAGAAACTTGGCCAGGATGCGATCCCCGATTACCTGTCGATCAGCTTTTCCGGCGTGGATGCAGTCAACCATTTTTTCGGGCCGTCCAGCCTGGAAAATGAAGAAGTCATACGTCAGCTCGACCGCACTCTGGCGGACCTTCTCAAATTTATTGACAAAACCGTAGGACTCAAGCACACCCTGATCGTGCTCGCCGCTGATCACGGCATGGCAGATATGCCGGAGTATATGACCGAACTCGGTTATGCAGCAGGACGTCTTGATCCGGACGGGATAGCGGCTATTGCAAACAAGACCGGTAATTCGTTCGGTATCGATGAGGTGGTGCGTTTCTTCTTCCGCCCCTACCTCTATCTTGATGAGGAGAAGATAGCGGCTGCAAACCTTGACCGGACAATAATCGAACAGGCTGTAGCTGCAGCCCTGACGGACAGTAATGGAATTGCCCTGGCCGTTGCCAGCAGCAGTCTTAGCGCCCAGCAGGCCAATCCTTTGGTCGAGCAGGTGCGGAACAATTTTCATGCTGCCCGGTCCGGTGATATTTATGTCATACAGGAGCCCTACTGGTTCCTGTTCGATAAGGGCCCGATCGCTGTTATGCACGGCTCACCCTGGCGTTACGATACGCATGTGCCGATTATCTTTGCAGGCCCCGGCGTCGATGCGCAAACGGTCCATCGGTTGGTACATCCGGTGGATGTGGCACCAACAATCGCAGCCTTTATGGGCATGACCCCACCTGCTGCGGCTCAGGGATCGCAACTTGTTGAGGTTTTGCAATGAAGGTTCATCAGGGAGTATTGGGTGAGTGGAGTGGTGATAAAAGGCCAGAATTCTTAATTTTAAGTTATGAATTTTGAATTGTTAGATATTTGTCCTTTTACTCTTCAGCCTTCAGCCTAAATCCCTTCAGCGTTGTCGTCATACGTAACTGACGACGATTGGCACAGCCTAAACCCCTCCAGTTTGTAGCCTTTCACCTAAATCTCTTTCAAAATAGATA
>JAUXHH010000094.1 GCA_030621655.1 Desulfobacterales bacterium | reverse complement strand
GAGGCCTGGGATGCTGCGGGTTTATACCAGGTTGGGAGCTTTTCAACCAGCGGCCGCTGGGCTGAATGGAACGGCAAATTCCGTGATGATGTCAGGGCTTTTATGTGCGGCCATCAAGGCACTGTCCCCTCTCTGGCCACGCGCATAGCAGGCAGTTCGGATCTGTTTCAGACAAGTTTTCGCAGACCCTATAACAGCATAAATTTTGTTACCAGTCATGACGGTTTCACCCTCTGGGACCTGGTTAGCTACAATACCAAGCATAACCTGGAAAACGGAGAAAACGACCTGGACGGTTCTGACCATAATATCAGTTGGAACAGTGGTCACGAAGGTGAAACCGACGATGCTGAAATCAACTTACTGCGGTCCAGAAGAATACGAAGCCTGATGGTTATTCTCATGCTGTCCCAGGGTGTTCCCATGGTGCTGGCCGGAGATGAGTTTGGCCGTACTCAGAAAGGAAATAACAACGCGTATTGCCACGACAACTCCATGAACTGGATCGACTGGAGTATGAAAGAAAAGAACAGGGATCTGTTTCGCTTTTTCAGTCTTCTCATCGCATTGCGCAAGAATCATCCGATTTTCAGAAGATCGGATTTCTTCCCGGACCAGTCCCACGAACTCCATCATCCCATCAAATGGCAGTTCACCCGGTCTGACACCCAGGACTGGTCTGACTCCTCAAAAAGCCTTGCTTTTCACTTGGACGGGCACGGAGCCGAAGGAAGCCCGGATAATGATTTTTTTGTCATGCTGAACGGTCATCCCTCAGAAACACAAACATACAACGCCCCCAACCCGAGAAAAAATCGCAGGTGGCGTAAAATTATTGATACTGCGGCTCCTCCACCATTGGATATACAGGAAGATACCAAAGGCATCCTCCTACCCTCTAATCAAGGCATCAAAGTTGAACCGATGGGTGCTTTAGTTCTCATCTCGGCAACAAAATAATATGGCTGGTCAATTTCTTTTCATAGGCGATTCTTTAATCGAGTTTTTCAACTGGCAGGAGAGATTTCCCGATAAGGAGGTTTTTAATTACGGTATTGCCGGAGAAACTGCCGAAGGGCTTTTCGCCAGGCTGCCAAACATCATTGCCCGGGTCCAATCCCCTGACCTGGTGATGATTATGACCGGCATAAACAACGTTGCCATGGAGGATTACGGCTTTCTGTTCACCTATGAAAAAATTATCGCCAGTTTACGTGAAACATATGGACAGACTGCTATTGTCATAACCAGCCTCCTGCCTTTAGACCTGTTTTTTCTAGCTGATGCTGTTCCCCGGATCAACAGAAAACTGAAAGATATTGCTCAAAACAATACTATCCTCTACCTGGATCTGTACCCGTTATTCATTGATGAGAATTCAGGGATAATTACCACCTATTTTGAGGCTGACGGGGTTCATTTAAGTGCTGCCGGCTACGAAGTCTGGGCCAGGGCTCTTGAAAATACCGTTATCTCCGGTCTGGACTGAACGGTTTTTTAGTATCCTTTCCAGTGACAATTGATTTGCCAACTTGGTCTTGATGTAAACGAAATAATTATTTATAGTTGCACCCTTGTTATTCAGGGTCCAAAAGCTTATTGTGTTTTTGATTTGTTATCAGAATTGTCATATTCTACTGAGTCAGTTATAAATTGATTTTATCAGGCCTCTACGGCTGAGAGTCTTTACGAAACCATAAATAAACCGGCAGTAAAATTTTGAGGAGGATAGTACATGTATAAATTTATTTCATTATGTTGCAGTTTAGTTTTTATAATCGGCTTAACCGCCTGCAGCAAGGACAAGCCAGAAGAACAGGCCGGCACATCACCCGCCCAGCAGCAAGCGGCTCCTGAGGCAGGCACAGCAGCAGTACCCCCTGCACCTGTGACAGGAACGGTACTGGAAAGCATGGATGCTGCCGGCTACACCTATATTAATGTTGCAACAGATTCAGGCGAAAGATGGATAGCAGTCAACCAGTCTGTTATTGAAGTAGGCGAAGAAATTACCTTTATGGACGGCATGGTTATGCAGAATTTCTTCAGCAAGAGCCTGGACCGCACCTTCCCGCAAATCACCTTCTCACCAGGCCTTGCAGGTAAGGGAGCAATACCACCGGGTATGCCAGCAGCAGAAACTGGAGCAGAATCATTTTCTCAGGCACTCTCCACGGAAGGTGGCCCTGGAGCACCTGCAAGCGGCGACATGATAACCGGCAGCAAGAAGGCCGTTGTTGAGTTTGCTGAGATCAAAGTAGATAAAGCTCCAGGAGAAAACAGCTACACGGTTGCCGAGATTTTCAGCAAGGCTACAGAACTTAATGGCCAAACCATTGTTGTCAGGGGCAAAGTAATGAAAGTCTCCCCGCGTATCATGGGCCGCAACTGGATCCATATCCAGGACGGCACAGGCAGCCCTGAGGAAAGCACCCATGACCTGGTTATCACCACTTCGGTGGAAGCTGGTCCTGACTGGGATATAATAACCATGGAAGGCGTTCTTGCCGCCGACAAAGATTTTGGTTCCGGCTATTCCTATTCAGTAATTATTGAGGATGCAGCGGTTAAGGAATAATTTTATTTTTCAGGATCACGGGTTCTATTTTAATGGAGCCCGTGATCTTTTTTTCTCCTGCCTTCTGCTCCACTCTACTCTGCCTTTTCTACCATGAAAATTGCTATCATCGGACCAGGTGCCCTCGGCACCCTGCTGGCTGCCTCCCTTACTATTAAATCAAACCCGAAAACCCCTCTTGATCTCTGGCTTCTCGACTATAAACCTGAACGGGCCAAATTTCTTAACGAGCAGGGCCTGATCCTGGAAAAAGGCGACCAGCGATTAAATTGTAAGATAAATGCAACGGCTGACCCGCAAGAAATCGGCCCAGCGGATATCATCATCCTCTGTGTCAAATACCCTGATGTTGCCGATGGACTTCAACAGGCTGCAAAGCTGGCACATTCTGACAGTCTGCTTGTCACACTACAAAACGGCATCGGTCACCTGGAGTTGCTCAAACCCGGAAGAGTATCACCTGCAATCGTTCTCGGCGTAACCGCCCTGGGTGCAAACCTGGTCTCTCCCGGTCATGTACGCCATGCCGGCAGCGGCTTAACCAGAATCGGCTTTCTCAAAACAGCAGGTTTCGCCAAATCACTTCTCCTTGCCAAAGTCTGCAACCTGCTGAATGACTGTGGCATGGAAACTGCTATTGTTGACAATATTCTAGACTATGTCTGGACCAAGCTTGTCATCAATGTCGGCATTAATGCTCTTACAGCTATACACCGGTGCCCCAACGGCGAATTGCTCGAATACGCTGACACACTGAATACGCTTACTGCGGCAGTTAAAGAGGGGGAAGCAGTAGCACGGGCCAAGGGAATCCAAGTGGTGGGCGATCCACTTGCCATGACCCTTGACGTCTGCAGAAAAACTACCCGGAATCTCTCGTCCATGCTCCAGGATATCAATAACAAAAGACCTACCGAGATTGACTCCATCAATGGGGAGATAGTAGCAGCCGGCAGGAAATTAGGCATCCCTGTCCCGGTAAACGAGGCGTTGGTCCGGAAGGTAAAAGAGATTGAAATATCCTATTAATTCTGGACTCAAATAAATACCAGGCTCATTAATGAACAAAATTAACCCGGCACATATCGGCTTTGATATAGATGGTGTGGTCGCTGATACGGGCGGCGCCTTTATTCGGATCGCCAATGAGGAATATGGCCTACGTTCAATCTCTCTGGAAGATATCACCTATTACGATGTGGTGGACTGCCTGGATGTGGAACGGAAAATCATAGATGACATTTTTACCCGGCTGCATGACGAGCCTTTATCCTCAGGGATACAACCCATGGAAGATGCTATACATGTGCTGCATAAATATGCAGAACATGCACCTCTGACTTTTGTCACCGCCCGCCCTCAGAAAAAACCGATTGATATATGGCTCAAACACTTTCTCGATCCATCAGTATATGAGGAAATGAGACTGGTAGCAATGGGTGTGCATGACAACAAGGCCCCCTACATAAAAGATCTTGGCCTGAAGTATTTTGTGGATGACCGCTTGCAGACCTGCCAAAAACTGACCGGTAAGGGGATTACCCCCCTGGTTTACAACCAGCCATGGAATATAAATGGCCATAACCTGCAAACAGTAGAAGACTGGAAGGCTATTTATGCCCTTTGTTTTGACTGATCCCTCTTTTCTGATCTTTGCATGACCATCTTTATCAAGACAAACAACACCTAACTGTTTACACATTATTAACGATATGTTAATAATTTCAGCTTGTTCTGGTTTTTCCGGGTGCAATAATCACAGGCTGAGGTATCTTTAAAATGGAATGCCCCAAATGCGGCCATCATTTAAAGAACTATAAGAATCCACTGCCAACAGTGGATATAATAATAGAGACAAAGGGCTGTATCGTTTTGATAGAAAGAAAGAACAGCCCCTTTGGTTGGGCCCTGCCTGGAGGGTTCGTGGATTACGGCGAATCCCTTGAGCAGGCAGCCATGCGTGAGGCCTTGGAGGAGACAGGCCTCCAAATTACTCTAAAGCAGCAGCTGAAGACCTATTCAAACCCGGACAGGGATCCGCGGCATCACACAATTTCAACCGTTTTTATAGCAACTGCAGATGGTTCACCGCGTGCAGGAGACGATGCCGCAAAAGCAGACATCTTTATGCAGCAGAATCTGCCGCCCCTGGCTTTTGATCACGCCCAAATTTTAGCGGACTACTTTACACATAAATCAGAGACAGCCTGCCCATGACTGAACCCCGTATAAAAATCCTGCTTGTTGATGATGATCAGTCAATTCTTGAAATTCTGACTGACCTTATGGCTATTTTCGGACATGATTATGTTACAGCCCAAAACGGGGAGGAGGCAATTGAAAAGCTGAAACACAATTTCTTTGATATCGTACTCACAGATATGATTATGCCCGATATCGACGGCATGGAACTTCTGAAACACATCAAGAGAAACTATCCAAATATCAAAGTCATGGTCGTAACCGGTTATGAACGCGCCTTTACCTATACGGATGTCATCAGAGCCGGAGCCAGCGATTTCATTTCCAAACCATTCAACACAGATGAACTTGAAGCCAAGATCAACAGGCTTGTCCGTGAGATAGAACTCATGAGCCAACTTGAACTTCTTTCAATTTCCGACGGCCTGACAGGACTCTATAACAGGCGTCATTTTGATGCCAAAATCTTCGAAGAGGCCCGGCGGGCACACCGCCAGAGTCATGACCTTTTCCTGGCGGTCATAGATGTCGACAATCTCAAGAAAATAAATGACAAATACGGACATCTTGCTGGGGACAAACTTCTGAAATCCGTCGGCGATATCATCAAGCATTGCATCAGGGAAAACGTTGACTGGCCCTTCCGTTACGGCGGAGATGAATTCTGCGTCATCCTGACCCAGGTCACCAGAGATCAGGCTATAAGTACCTCTGAACGCTTTATAGAGAGTTTCAACGAGAAGAAACTGCCGCTCACCGGCCTGAGTATAGGTCTGGCTCAATTCGTACGCACTCAGGATGCAAAATGGACAGAAGACATTGACGATCTGGTCAAAAGATCTGATATTGCATTATATAAGGCCAAACAAACCGGCAGAAACCGCGTTGTGGTTGACAACAAAAATAGCAGGCCCCAACAGGTGAATAATAATAGGCATAAGCCGGTGGAAATAAACCGACTTCTTTCAGCTGTTTTTGAAAACAAAAAATGGCGCGGCAAACTCGAACTGCACAGAGTTTTCGAATTCTGGGACAGAACCGTGGGCAAAGAAATTGCTGCAGTTGCCCAGCCCTCTCTAATCCGAGGTCGTGCCGTCCTCTGGGTCAAGGTCAGGGACTCAATCTGGATGCAGCAACTGCATTTACAAAAAATGCTGTTGCTTGAAAAAATCAACAAACAGCTTGACGGCGAAAAACTCTCCGATATCCACTTTCAACTCGACAGCTCTTTATCAGTTCCGCCGGAACCTGAAACTGAGAAACCCAAACCGATTTTCCTGGATAAAAAACAGGAGCAGGAATTTGATCAACTCATCAGTGCACTGGAGAATGATGCTTTAAGAACTTCCCTTAAAAGTCTCTGGGTTAAGATGAAGACGAAAGGCAGATAAAGGGTTCAAGGTTTCCAGGGGTCGAGGTTTCAAGGGTAAAAGACAAAGGCACAAGGCTAAACAAAGGTTTCGAGGGGTCAAGGGGTCGAGGGTTCTAGGGTAAAAAAGAAAAGCACAAGGCTAACCCGGGTTTCTCACAAGCATTTCACCATTCACATTTCACAATTAAAAATTTAGAATTCAAAATGCAAAATTGCAGTTTGTTCTTCATTCATAATTTATAATTCTTAATTCATAATTCGAATTTGCTAGCAAATTCGCGGCAGCGGTTCCCCATGGAGCATATCCACCATACGGGTTGAACCGATAATGGTCTCAAGCACCACCTGCCCCGGATGCTCAGCAAC
>JAUXHH010000057.1 GCA_030621655.1 Desulfobacterales bacterium | reverse complement strand
GACGTGACCGGAATCGTAACACTGCCCGAGGGCGTAGAGATGGTGATGCCCGGTGACAATATATCGTTTGAAGGCACGCTGATCACCCCGATCGCCATGGAAAAAGAGCTTCGTTTTGCAATTCGTGAAGGCGGCCGTACGGTTGGTGCAGGCGTTATCAGCGAAATTATCGAATAGGGAAAAGAGGACCTGCGAGTGTATTGCTCGTCTAACATATTTTAAAGGGTAACTAGTAGTTTTATCAGGTGCAGGTATGAGAAATATAGTCACATTGGGGTGTACCGAATGCAAGAATCGGAACTACACCACCACAAAAAATAAAAAGAGTACTCCGAATAAATTGGAATTTAAAAAATACTGCCGGTTTTGCCGAACTCATACTCTGCATAAAGAGACAAAGTAAAATGCGGGTAGGCCAGTAGCTCTAATGGTAGAGCACCGGACTCCAAATCCGGGTGCTGGGGGTTCGAGTCCCTCCTGGCCTGCCATTGATTAAGTTTGGTATTTGTCTGGTAGATTGTAGATACAAAAATATTAACTCCCAGCACACCAGTCAGCTGGTTGGATGGATTTTTAAATGGCAGCAAAAAAAAGCGAACGTTCCTCCAAAAATAAGCAGGTTGCAACTGACCAGCCAGCCGCAAAATCTTTTTCACTTACCCGTGCAAAAGAGTTTGCCGCAGAGGTGAAGTCCGAGTTTAAAAAAATAGTCTGGCCTGACAGGAAAGTGACCATGGGGTCAACCGGAGTCGTTCTTGTTTTGGTATTTCTGGTATCTATTTATTTGGGAGCGGTTGATCTTTTTATTGGAAAGCTGGTGTCATATATTCTGAAATAGAATTTATGGCTGTATCTTAACCAGCATTAATATATGAGGTTTTTTAGGTTATGGCACGGCATTGGTACATTGTACATACATACTCCGGGTATGAGGATAAGGTGAAGGCCAATCTCCAGGAGCGGATAAGAATGGCCGATCAGGAAGAGCTCTTTGGTGAGGTTCTGGTGCCCAAGGAGCAGGTCCTTGAAATGATTAAGGGAACCAAGAAAACTTCGGAAAGAAAGTTTTTCCCTGGGTATATTCTGGTCAATATGGAACTCAATGACCATACCTGGCATACGGTGCGCTCCACACCCAAGGTTACCGGTTTTGTAGGCAATGATAGAAATCCTCCGTCTCTCTCTGATGAGGATGCCATGAAAATCATCGGCAGGATTAAAGATGGCGCCATGAAACCCAAGCCGAAAGTAACATACGAAGTTGGCGATTCTGTCAGGGTTATAGATGGCCCGTTTGCTAACTTTCAGGGAGTAGTTGATGAGGTGTATCCCGACAAAGGCCGGGTTCGGGTCATGGTAAGTATTTTTGGGCGTTCAACCCCTGTGGAACTTGAATTTGTTCAGGTAGCCAGTGACTGATGAGTCTGCTGGTTATTTGTTGGTTAAATAAATAAGGAAGTCAGAAAAGTAATGCACTGATTTTCCTCTTTGTAGGTTTTGATTTAGGAGGCAATAATGGCAAAGAAGATTCAAGGATATATAAAATTGCAGATACCCGCTGGTAAGGCTAATCCTTCCCCTCCAGTTGGTCCTGCCCTTGGGCAACAAGGTGTCAACATCATGGAGTTTTGCAAGGCTTTTAACGCCAAAACCCAGCAACAGGGGGATACCATTATTCCTGTGGTGATAACGGTATATGCAGACCGTTCTTTCAGTTTCATTACCAAAACACCGCCGGCTGCAGTCCTTTTGATGAAAGCCGCCAAGATCAAGAAGGGGTCCAGTAACCCTAAAATGGAAAGGATCGGTAAGATTCCCCGCAGCAAGATTAAAGATATTGCTGAACAGAAAATGGAGGATTTGAATGCTTTTGATATTGAAGGCGCTATGAAGATTATTGAGGGAACTGCCAGAAGTATGGGGCTTACTGTTGTTGACTAGCCGGGATGTGGCTGCCTTTTTTCAAAGGGCAATCAATGAAAGAGTTTCCATGTTAGCACACTTAGAGAACGGCAGAGAAATTGTTTATATAGATGGAGAATAATGGGATGGCTAAGAGAGGCAAGAATTACAGGAAAGTTGCAGAGGAAATTGATAAAAGCAAGATGTACAATCTCGACGAAGGGATTGAGCTTGCTTTGAAAGGGGATTATTCCAAGTTTGATGAGTCTGTTGATATAGCGATTCGTCTCGGTGTTGATCCCCGCCATGCGGACCAGATGGTAAGAAGCAGTGTTGTGCTGCCAAATGGAACAGGCAAGGAAATACGGGTTTTGGTGTTTGCCAAGGGCGAAAAAGAAAAAGAGGCCCTTGATGCAGGTGCTGACTATGCAGGTGGTGACGAGTTTGTAGAAAAAATTAAAGGCGGCTGGCTCGAGTTCGACCGGACCATAGCCACCCCGGATATGATGGCCACAGTTGGCAAAATAGGAAGAATTCTAGGACCTCGGAACCTGATGCCAAACGCCAAACTCGGCACCGTTACCTTTGATATTGAAAGAGTCGTGAAGGAAGTCAAGTCAGGAAAGGTTGACTTCAAGGTTGATAAAGCCGGTATAATTCATGCCATGCTGGGCAAATCTTCCTTTGGCTTTCAGAAAGTAAAAGAGAATGTTCTGGCCTTTCTTGACAAGATTATTCAGTTGAAACCCTCTACAAGCAAGGGTGTCTATCTGAAGAGCATCAGCCTTTCAACAACCATGGGCCCTGGGGTCAAGGTCGACCCTCTAGATGTCCGGAACGTGATTAAGCAGCAGTCATAGCTGAACAGTAGAATATGTAATGAAGCAGTCAACGCAACCGGGTTGACGCACTTGAGCACCAGGCTCCTAGTAGTTTCCCTGGTTTGATTGGCAACATGAGTAGGAAAACAAAGTGGAACTCAACGAAGAGAACCGCATAGTTTATATAGAAGTCCGGTTATAAACATAACCTGGTTTCAATGTCGAAGACAGCAGGTACTACGTTTCTGTTTAATCAGCACATGCTGACCTGCCGAGGCACTATTTGTTAAGTATTCAAATATCAGAAGGTAAAAGCAAAGGCTCAACCCTCTGGAATTACTTTGAAGAAATAATTAGCAAACCCTCGGCGACAGATAAGAAGCCTGTACCTGCTGGGAACCTTGATCGGTCCAGATTTTATTTTGGACTAAAACTGGAGGAAAAGAAGTGAATCGCGAGGAAAAGGTTGCAGAAGTCGAGAAACTCAATGGCAAGTTTAAAGAAGCAAAGATTGCCATTATTGCCGACTACAAGGGCCTTACAGTAACGGTTCTGCAGGAATTGCGTCATAACTTGCGCAGAAATGATGCCGAGTTCAGGGTTGCAAAAAACTCTCTGCTTATCAGAGCGGTTGAGGATACTGAGTATAAGGGGTTGCAGGATCAATTCGTGGGAACAACAGCAGTAACTGTTTCTTACGGAGATCCCGTATCTCCTGCGAAGATCCTCGCAGAGTTTTCCAAAGACCACCCTGAATTGCAGTTACGGGCAGCATCGCTTGACGGCAAGTTATTGTCAGCAGATGACATAATCGCATTGTCTAAACTACCCAGCAAGGAAGCATTGCTGGGCCAGATGCTGTCGGTCATGAATGCTGTACCTACCGGTCTTGTACAGGTGCTAAGCGGAGTTCCCAGAACTTTCCTGTATGCACTGCAGGCAATTAAAGAACAGAAAGAACAGGCTGCTAATTAAAAATTATTACACAGTTAACAACGTCGCCAGGAGGATAAGAAAATGGCTGTAACAAAAGATGATGTAGTAGAATTTATTTCAGGAATGAGCGTTTTAGAGCTCTCAGAATTTATCAAGGAACTGGAAGAGAAGTTTGGTGTTTCCGCAGCAGCACCTGTTGCGGTTGCTGCCGCCGGTGCTGCACCTGCTGACGCTGCACCAGCAGAGGAGAAGACTGATTTTGATGTGATCCTTGCTGGAATAGGCGATCAGAAAATCAAGGTGATTAAAGAGGTTCGCGCCATCACCTCGCTTGGTCTGAAAGAGGCAAAGGAGTTGGTTGAATCTGCTCCCCAGCCTATTAAAGAAGGTGTCTCTAAAGACGAAGCCCAGGAAATCAAGGAAAAAATTGAGGCTGTGGGCGGATCTGTTGAGGTCAAGTAAATCAATTCACCCTACGCTACGTTATAGGAATTTTAGACGCTGCCGGTTTTTTTCGAGGCGGCAGCCAGTTTGAACCATAAGGCTGGCATGACAGAATAGGACGCTACGGAGAGTTTTCTCCGTAGCGTCGTCGTGTTATCAAGGAATAGAAAAAAAGCGGGTGGCAGCAACCCTTCTTAATATGCTGCAAACTATTAATATCATTTGAAAAGAGTAAAGGGATTGTGGAAAAAAATTCACATATCCTTTTCAGCAACCAGAGCCTGTAAGAATATCAGAGGGCTGAAACCGGTTACACTAGACGAGGGCATTGCTCGATGGGGACGATGAACAGAGTCAGAAAGAATTTTGCCAAAACCACTAGTATTGTTGAGATTCCACATCTCATTGAGATGCAGAGAATTTCCTATGAAAAATTCCTGCAGCTACATGCAGCTCCGGATAAAAGAGAGGATGTAGGACTGCAAGGAATCTTTAAAAATATTTTCCCGATTTCGGATTTTAACGGTACATGCTTTTTAGAATTTGTCCGTTACAATTACGGAGAACCGAAATATACGGTAGAAGAATGCCAGGAAAGGGGAATGACCTTTGATGTGCCCATTAAGATTACCGTACGTTTGGTGACGTATGATACCGATGCGGAGACTGGAGTCCAGAGCATCAGGGACATCAAGGAGCAGGAGGTGTACCTGGGGTCTGTACCGTTAATGACCAGGGCTGGAGTTTTTGTCGTTAATGGAACTGAACGGGTTATTGTGAGCCAGTTGCAAAGGTCTCCCGGACTTTTTTATGCCCATGACAACGGTAAAACCCACGTCAGCGGTAAGCTCCTTTATTCTGCCAGAATTATTCCGGTACGTGGTTCATGGATCGATCTTGAATTTGATGTCAAAGATGTGCTCTATGTTCGTATCGACCGGCGCAGAAAGTTCCCGGTGACCACTTTGTTGAGGGCTCTTGGATACACTTCTGAAGAGCTTCTGGCCCTTTTTTACAAGTCAGAGAAAATATCGGTTAAACGCAAGAAGTTTAAAAAGGAGTTTGATCCTGAAATTTTGCTGGGGCAGCGTGCCGTCCAAGATATACCTGACCCGAAGACGGGCGAAGTGCTGGTCAAAAAACAAAGAAAAATAAGCAAGGCTCTTCTCAAGAAAATGGTGGAAGCCAAGCTGAAAGAATTTGATGTTGAGCGGGAAGAACTGCTGGGCAAATATCTGGCCCAGGACTTAGTGGATAAATCTTCCGGGGAGGTAATAGCTCAGCTTAATTCTGAAATTACAGAGTCTGTTTTAGATTCTATACTCGATGCCAAGATAAAGAAGTTTGAAATTCTTTTTATAGACGGCACCCATGTAACGGATTCATTTAGAAAGACACTCGCCCTTGATAAGGTGACTAATACCGATGAGGCTTTGCTCGAAATTTACAGACGTCTGCGCCCGAGCAGCCCTCCTACCCTGGAAGTTGCCAGCTCTTTTTTCAACAATCTGTTTTTTAATTCTGCCACCTATGACCTTTCTGAAGTAGGAAGATTCAAAATCAATGCCCGACTCAAGATCGATACTGATATCTCGGTGAAGACCTTGACCAAGGAAGATATTATCGAATCTGTTCGGTACCTTGTCCGCCTGAAAGATGAACAGGGCAAGGTTGATGACATTGATCATCTGGGGAACAGGCGTGTACGAACTGTAGGGGAGCTTGTTGAAAATCAATACCGTATAGGGTTGGTACGCATGGAACGTGCAATTCGGGAGCGCATGACCCTTCAGGAAGTCGAAACTCTCATGCCCCATGACCTGATAAACCCCAAGCCCATCACCTCGGCTATCAAGGAATTCTTTGGTACGAGCCAGCTTTCACAGTTCATGGATCAAACCAATCCTCTGTCCGAAGTGACACATAAACGGCGATTGAGCGCTCTTGGTCCCGGTGGTTTGTCAAGAGAGCGTGCGGGTTTTGAGGTCAGGGATGTCCATCCCACCCATTATGGCAGGATATGTCCGGTGGAAACTCCGGAAGGCCCCAATATCGGTCTCATTGTTTCACTGGCTGCATACGCCCGGGTCAATGAATTCGGTTTTATCGAAACCCCCTATCAGAAGGTGGTTGACAGGGAAATAACCGATGAAGTCGTATTTTTGAACGCCATGGCGGAAAAAAATGAGTTGATCGCTCATGCCAAGGTTGAAATGGATGAAAAAGGTAAAATTGTCGACGGTAACATCATTGCCCGCGAAGAAGGCGAGGTCATTATCACCTCTGGAGATCAGATCACTTACGTCGATGTGGCGCCGAATCAGCTTGTTTCAGTTGCTACTGCCTTGATTCCTTTTCTGGAGAACGATGACGCCAACCGGGCCTTGATGGGTTCCAACATGCAGCGTCAGGCTGTGCCGCTTTTGCGTACATCAGCGCCATTGATTGGAACAGGCCTTGAAAAAGTTGTTGCCAGAGATTCAGGGACATGTTTGCTGGCTGGCGGTGAAGGTGTTGTGGAGGAGGTGGATGCCACCCGTATCGTGGTTAATTATGATGAGCCGGGAACCGATGGTTTTATGACCGGAGTCGGTGTCTATCGTTTGAGTAAGTTCAAAAAATCGAACCAGAATACCTGTTTTACCCAGAAGCCTCTTGTCTATCCAGGACAGAGGGTTACCAAGGGCACCGTTCTTGCGGATGGACCCTCCTGTGATCAGGGTGAACTGGCTCTGGGTAAAAATGTGACCATCGCCTTCATGACCTGGAGGGGATATAACTTTGAGGACTCTATCCTGCTCTCCGAGAGACTCTTAAAGGATGATACATATACCTCTGTTCATGTTGAGGTTTTTGAGACCATGGCCAGGGACACCAAATTGGGCAAGGAGGAAATTACCAGAGATATTCCCAATGTCGGGGAAGAGGCCTTAAGGAATCTTGATGAAAGCGGCATCGTCAGAATTGGTGCTGAAGTCAAACCCGGTGATCCTCTGGTGGGCAAGGTAACTCCCAAGGGTGAAACAATGCTTTCCCCTGAGGAAAAACTGCTGCGGGCTATTTTTGGTGACAAGGCTGGTGACGTGAAGGATTCTTCCCTGCGGGTGCCTCCCGGAGTTGAAGGTGTTGTCATTGACGCCAAGGTTTTTTCCCGCAAAGGGGTTGACAAGGATGAGCGTTCCCTTGCCATTGAAGATATGGAAGTTGATAAACTTACCAAGGATATGGAAGACGAGATTCGCTGCCTGAAAAAGGGTGTCCGCAATGCACTGGGCGAATTGCTGGTGGGTAAGGCAGCTACGGCTGACCTGATAGGCAAGGATAAAACGACGCTTCTGGCCAAGGGCAAGAAATTCACTCGGGAGATTGTTGAGCAGGCTGAATTTGCCAAACTGCATGAAATTGATTTTTCAGGTTGGAAGAAGGTGGGAGAAAAGGCTGAGTCCTTTTTTTCTCAATACCGTGAGCAGGCCAAGCTTGTCCGGGATCGCTATGAAGGCATCATAAACCGCCAGCGTAAGGGGGATGATCTTCCCCCGGGAGTTATCCGTATGGTTAAGGTTTATGTCGCTGTAAAGCGGAAACTGGCAGTGGGTGACAAGATGGCAGGGCGCCATGGCAACAAGGGTGTTGTCTCCCGTATTTTACCGGTAGAGGATCTGCCCTATTTTGCTGACGGAACACCTGTGGATATCGTGCTCAATCCCCTGGGTGTGCCTTCACGTATGAACGTGGGCCAGGTGCTTGAAACTCATTTGGGCTGTGCCGCCAAGAAGCTGGGTGAACAGTTACAGCAGTTTGCGGAGCGTCATGAACTTGCTGAGGTGAAGAAGAAACTGAAAAAGATTTATTCAGCTCAGGAATACAAAGAACTGACTAAGGGGCTTTCTGATGATGAGCTTCTTGACAGGGCCAGGAAATATGAAGAAGGAGTTCATATCGCCACCCCGGTTTTTGATGGTGCTGCAGAATCTGAGATCCGTAGCCTGCTGGTGGAAGCCGGTATGGATGAAACCGGACAGAGCATACTCTATGACGGCTTGACCGGTAATCAATTTGATAGGCCGATAACGACAGGAATAATGTATATGTTGAAGCTGCATCATCTGGTCGATAATAAGATCCATGCCAGATCAACAGGTCCCTACTCCCTGGTGACCCAGCAACCACTGGGCGGCAAGGCGCAGTTTGGTGGTCAGCGGCTCGGTGAGATGGAAGTCTGGGCCATGGAGGCATACGGAGCGGCTTATACTCTCAAAGAGTTTTTGACCGTCAAGTCTGATGATGTCGAAGGGAGAACGACCATGTATGAAAATCTGGTCAAAGGAAAGAATTTCCTGGAAACCGGGTTGCCCGAATCATTTCACGTTCTGGTTAAGGAACTCCAAGGCCTGTGCCTGGATGTGGAACTTTTAGACGAAAAAAGTGATAGTTAATTAATAAACGGCTTATTGCCCTTTACTTCAATAGATAGGAGCTGACGTGGAAGAACTGTTTAGCTTTTTTGCTAAAGCCAAGAAACCAGTAAATTTTAATGCTGTACGAATTTCTCTTGCTTCTCCAGGCAAAATTCGGGACTGGTCCCATGGAGAAGTGAAAAAACCGGAGACCATAAACTACCGGACTTTCAAGCCGGAAAGAGATGGCCTGTTTTGTGCCAAAATTTTCGGACCTGTAAAGGATTATGAGTGTAATTGCGGCAAGTATAAGCGCATGAAGCACCGTGGTGTGGTCTGTGAAAAGTGTGGTGTAGAGGTGATCCAGTCCAAGGTCCGGCGTGAAAGACTTGGGCATATCGAACTGGCTGCTCCTGTGGCCCATATCTGGTTTCTGAAGAGTTTGCCGACCAAGATTGGCAACCTGCTTGACATGACCTTGAAGCAGCTGGAAAAAATCCTTTATTTTGAGGCCTACGTAGTAACAAGTTCTGAAGTGGGCGGCATGCTTCCCGGTTTGTTGTTAAACGAAGGGGAGTACCGCGCTAAACTTGAAGAACACGCTGATCAGTTTACAGTGGGTATCGGTGCAGAGGCCATCAGAGAATTACTCAAGTCCATCAATCTCGTGGAACTTTCAGCTATCATTCGCGAGGAGATGCGCTCCACAGGTTCTGAAACTAAACGAACCAAACTGGGTAAAAGGCTGAAGGTTGTTGAGGCATTTCGTGACTCCGGCAACAGGCCTGAATGGATGATCCTGGAAGTGATCCCGGTTTTGCC
>JAUXHH010000174.1 GCA_030621655.1 Desulfobacterales bacterium | reverse complement strand
CCTGACCCCTTGACCCCTTGAATCCATACTTCTTCAGCCTTCAGCCTTCAGCCTTCAGGCTATTTACGTCTGCCTGCACCAAATAAGTACTTACCTTGAACCCTTGGCACCTCGACCCCTTGAACCCTTTCTTTTCCATCTATCTCCCCCGATACCATCCTGCCAGTTTTTCAGGGTTTATCCCAAGGAGATATCCGAGGATAATTGCCTGATTAATGACAGTTGTCCTCATTATTCCCAGTTTTTTCCACCTGCGGGCCGAGGTAGTTGCGTGCAGAGGAAGAATTTTTATCTTTCCCCTTCCCCTCAGTCTCCGCATGAGTTCAAAGTCTTCCATTATGGGTTGCGGAGGAAATTCTCCGACGGAAAAAAACATGTCATTGGTGACAAAAATTCCCTGGTCACCATAGGGCATTTGTAAAATTTTGGATCGGAAGTTGACCAGCCATTCAATGACACGCAAGCCAAAACCTTTGCCGTCAATGGATAATTGAAAGGCGCCGGCTGAAATTTTCGGGTGGTTCAGGGCATCCCCTACCTGTTCGACAAAGCCTGGTGCCAATTTTGTGTCGCAATGGAGGAAAAGCAGGATGTTGCCATGGGCTGCCTCTGCTCCTGCATTCATTTGTTTAGCCTTGCTGGGAGAACTGCTCAACACCTGTGCACCCAATGATTTTGCAATATCAACCGTGTTGTCGGTGCTGCCTCCGTCAACTACAAGCAGTTCAACACCGGGAACTGCAAGCAGTTCCGGAAGAAGTCTTCCAATGGAGTCAGCCTCGTTACGAGTCGGAATTATGATTGATATGTTTGAGGTCTTCCGGTCTGTCGACATCGTGCAATTCTTCCAGGATTTCGATTGATAAACCAAGCTGTTGAGCCAGGGAAACAGTTTTTTTAAATACTTTATCAGTACCCCAAGGAATATTTTTAAATAATGCGTTAAGAGGATACTTTATGCCGATGAGGTAATATCCGCCATCAGTGGCCGGGCCCAGGACCAGATCTTTCAGATAAAGGGCGTCAAAAGCCCTGCCTATATGTTGTTTGGAAAGGCCGGGGCAGTCGCATCCAATAGTAACCACCCTATGGGCTCCAGCGGAGAAGGCATCGCCAAAGGCTTTTATGAGTTTTCCCCCCAGGTCTCCATGGCCCTGCTCTTGGTAAAGACGGTCCAGGCCAAGCCAGTTTTGCATGCTGATCAGGTCGCCGCCCTCAAAACAGATGACCGGCTCAATTGTACTGGTTTTCACCAGTTGCTCAATTTTTTGAATGGTTTTTTCGGTCAGTTTTTTCTGCAGGGCTGCAGCACCTTCCTCCCCCAGAGCACTTATCAGCCGTGTCTTGGTAAGGCCCGGTTCCGGATATCTGGTAAAAATAGTAAGCTGATCGGTCAATTGCATACTTTTCATCTTGCAGTCATTAGGTTATTGTTCCTGCGCATAACATTATGTTCAGTCGTTGCAAAGGATATGTACCATGAACAGTAAAAAAAGAAAAAAAATCTCACCTTCTGCCTATAAAAAAAGAGGCTACCGCCAGGCGATCGCGGCTTCTGCCGGACTGATGTCCAATTTTGTAACAGTCAAGGAAACGGATCTGCATATCATGGCAGCAGGTAATATTGAGGAGGCCTGCTATAATTTTGTCCACCGTTATCGCAACCAGCTGGAAAATTATATCAGCTCCCACCCGGATTTTCTCACAGCCCTTATTCCCCTGGAGTTCGACATTTTGGCGCCGCCAATAATCAAGGATATGCTGCAGGCTGCCACTGCCGCAAATGTCGGCCCCATGGCCGCTGTTGCCGGAGCTATTGCTGAACATGTAGGCCGGGATCTTCTTGGCACCGGCTTAGAGGAAGTGATGGTTGAAAACGGCGGTGATATTTTCCTGAAGAGAAATGATGATTGCATTACAGCTATTTTTGCCGGCCAGTCACCGCTTAATCAAAAAGTGGGCATCAGGATTCCGGTCGGCAGTATGCCGGCAGGCATCTGCACCTCTTCCGGTACTGTCGGCCATTCACTCAGCCTGGGAAAGGCAGACTCTGTTACAGTGCTGGCGGCTTCTGCTTCTCTGGCAGATGCTGTTGCTACCCGCCTTGGCAACGAGGTTTCTTCCGGAGGCAAAGAAAAGATAAACCATGCTCTCGGGGTCGCCGGAGCTATCCCGGGGCTTCTTGGGGTAGTAATTATATGTGGGGAGCATATGGGTGCCTGGGGTGAAATTGATTTGGTTGGTCTGGATTAGGAATTCTCCAACAGGCTCCTAGGAAAAATTGATGAAACATGCTATATGCAACCAGGATTTAAATAAAAAATAAAGAGGATGCAGATGACACAGATTCAACCCGTAATACTTGCAGGCGGAACCGGAACCAGGCTTTGGCCTTTGTCCAGAGAACTTTATCCCAAGCAGCTTCTCAACCTGACTGAGGATATTTCCCTGCTGCAGGCAACAATAAAGAGAGTTGAAGCCCTGCCTAATATGCTGCTGCCATTGGTCGTGGTGGTAGGTGAAGAGCACCGCTTTCTGACTCAGAACCAGATTGTCGAACTTGGCCTGCAGGATAAAATAACCATCATTTTAGAGCCGGTGGGGCGTGATACAGCACCTGCCATTTGTGCCGCAGCGGTCTATGCACTTTCAAAGCATGACGAGGACACCGTCATGCTGGTGTTGCCTGCAGATCATCTGATCAGCGAACCAGAGGCCTTTCTGCAGGGCGTAGAGCAGGCTAAAAAACTGGCTGCAGAAGGATACCTGGTAACATTTGGTATAACCCCGCACAGTCCGGAGACAGGATACGGCTATATTCAAAAGGGGGAAGGAAACAAGGTCATATCGTTTGTAGAAAAGCCTGACAGGAAAACAGCAGAGCGATATCTTGCCGAGGGGAATTATTTCTGGAACAGCGGCATATTTGCCTTCACCCTCAAGACATTTTTGGCTGAGGTAAGGAAGCATGCACCGCAAACCTGCATATCCATGGAAGTCTCTGTTGATAAGGGCCGGGTTGATGAGCCTTTTTTTCGGCTTGAGCAGATGAGTATGGAGGCCTGCGCCTGTGAATCAATAGACTATGCCCTGATGGAGAAATCCGGTAGGATAGCGATAGTGCCGGTTGATATGGAATGGAGCGACATAGGGTCATGGCAGGCTCTCTGGGATGTATCCGCGAAAGATCATGAAGGTAATGTAGTGCAGGGAGATGTCATATTAGAGGATGTTCAAAATAGTCTTGTACGTGCTGAAAACAGGCTGGTGGCAGGAGTGGGACTCAAAGATACGCTGGTGGTTGAGACCGCAGATGCCATACTGGTGGCACCGCTTGCCAAGGCCCAGGAGGTTAAGAAGATAGTAGCCCGCATCAAGGCGGAGAAAAAAGAAGAGTACCGGTTGCACAAGACTGTTTATAGGCCCTGGGGCAGTTATACCGTGCTGGAAGAGGCGCCGCGTTATAAGATCAAGCGTATAACGGTCAATTCCGGTGCAAAGCTTTCTTTGCAGATGCACCATCACCGCTCTGAACACTGGATTGTGGTTAAAGGGACCGCAAAGGTGACCTGCGGCGACAAAACCTTTTTTGTGCATGAAAATGAATCAACCTATATCTCCGCCGGTCAAAAGCACAGGCTGGAAAATGACGGCGTTATCCCCCTTGAGCTTATCGAGGTGCAGAACGGCAGTTATCTGGGCGAAGACGATATAGTCCGGTTTGATGATGTATATGGCCGGGAAGGGTAAAACGGCTGCGATGACAAAGGAAATACGGCGCGCTGAAAGAGCTACTATTAAGGTGTCTGTTTCCGTCCTGCTGCTGGACGAGAAGACCGATACACTATTGGCAGGACCGGTGCAGGGGGAGGCAAGAAATTTTTCGCCAATGGGCCTTGCTTTATCCCTTGCCAGTGTAAGGATTGACAATTATCATCTGTTTTTTACCTGCCAGGACAATCCGTCCCATATCCTGAAAATCGGCTTTGAACTGCCGGATGACCCGGAAGCAGTCATAGAGGTTCCGGCAAGGCCCGCTTGGTACGACCGGGACAAGGAATCAGAAGAGAAAAGAGCTTTGTTCGGTGTTGAGTTTCTGCTTTCACCCAAAGATGAGCTCATAAAAAAGCTGGTCAAAGAGCTTTTTTCACCAGGCAAAGCACCCTCAAGCTGGTGGGAAAAATTTTTCTAAATAGAACCTGTCTGCCATCCTAACCAAG
>JAUXHH010000090.1 GCA_030621655.1 Desulfobacterales bacterium | reverse complement strand
TCGCAGTGGTAGCAAGGGATTCCAGTGGCCGGACGATCTGTCGCATCAGTACAAATACGAGGGCTATGGATGCTGCCAGTGTGAGTAATAGAATGGTCCCCAGTATGTAAAAAGAAGTGTAAATATGCTGCAGCGCTTCGGATGTCGGAACCTCTGTGACGAAAAAAAGCGGCAGGTTGCCAAAGGTAATTTTTTGGGCAACGACTATGGATTTCTTGCCGTTCAGCCCCTGCATGATTTTTGTAACTTCGGGGATCTCGAAAGTGGTATTTTTTAAAACAATAGAACGGTTTGGATGAACAATCACCCTGCCATTCTCGTTTGTCAAAAATGCTTTGCCATTCTTACCGATCTTTAAAGCGGTGATCTGATGCCATATGAACTTCAACTTCATTTCTGCAATGAGAACCCCTATGGGCTCCTGGGTCCTCAAATCCAAGATCGGCACGCTCATATTCAGTACGGGTTCGCCGGTATGTTCACTGAAGAAGACATGACTGTAAAAAATGTCTCCGGTAGATACAGATTTTGTAAATTGTTCCGATTGCGCCCAGTCGGCAATATCGTTATTCCTGACTAGATGGGTCCTCGAAACCCGCTGGGATTCCCTGCCGTTGGCATCCAGCAGAATGAGATTGTCGAATACATATCCGTGTTCTTTATCCTTGGCTATGGAAAGGAATTTTGATAGTTCATGCCGCGTTTCTTTTTGGGACATGTCCGGGAAATAATGCATCTTTAACATTGTTAGGATCTTATTTTCCTGTTCATGCATGACGAGAAAAATATTTTCCGAGGCAAGTATGGTCTTTCTTTTCTGGGACACCTTTATCTGTTCTATATCAACAATATAGTCCTGCCAGATCAGGACTCCACCCAACAGTAAGAGCGGGATGACGGCCAGACTTATAACGAAGGTAATGAGCCTGCTGCGGATGCTGTCAGTCATTGCGTGGAGTTTCCTTTGTAAGGAATTATGTTATCAGCATGAACGAGAATGTCGCTAGGTATTGTAATGTCGGCCTTATGGGCGACTTCCAAGTTAACACCCATGTAGAACTCAGCTATCTCTGTCGGGATTTCTCCTGCCTGTGTGCCTTGGAGGATCAGGTTGCCCATGCGGCTTGCCTGTTTGCCCACTTCTTTGGCAAACACACCGTAGGTAATCATACCTCCCTTAGCGTAGGTAGAGGTTCCTCCGCCGACCGGCAACCCATATTTAATAGCTTCATTGGCAATTTTCTCGGTATTGGTTGAAACAAAAATCGAATGGAGCAGAAATACAGCATCAATATTTTTCGCATTGCTCATTAGAATTTATCCGGTCTAACGAATAATAATGTCTGCCTGTTGAAGAACTTCAGCAGAAATTTCAACATTGGTTGCTTCGGCAGTCTGTAAATTTACACCAATGAAAAATTCAGTAATCTCTGATGGAATATCGGCTGGATTTTTTCCTTGAAGGATCAGGTTTGCCAGGCGACCTGCCTGCCTGCCGGTCTTTTCGGCAACCATGCCGTAGGAAATGGTTACACCGCGATCACTTTGTGCCGCACCTGAGCCGATAAGCAGTTTTTTGTCTATTGCTGCCTGGACAAGTTTCTCAACATTTGAGTGTATGAATATTGAACAGAGAATGAAGATGCCATCAACGTCTTCAGGAATAGCTGCAAGTGCGGTATCAAGCTCCGACTGATCATTTACTTCTACAAGGGAAAGTTTGACCCCCAGGGTAGTTGCAGATTTCTGCAGGTCTTCCAGGCTCTGATTGGCAGCCTTGGTATCGTATTTGACTGGAACAAAAAGGTTTTTAATGCCAGGGGAAACTGTCAGCATCCATTCAAGGGTTTTGGGGATACTGCCGCGAATCTGGACGCCGGTGATGTCGGCGTCGTGTTGGGTAAAGCTTGTAATAATTCCCGACGCCACAGGATCCTGCATTGCATATACTACGGGGATATTTTTTCCCTGGGTCGCTTTTTTCGCTTTACGAGTTGCTGGAGTAGTGACGGTAAAGATCAAATCCACATTTCGGGCAACCATATCATGGATGACCTCATCTATTTCAAAGTTGCTGTCATATCTTAAGAGTGTTGTGTTTTCTCCCTCAACAAATCCATTTTCTTTTAATTCCTGGATGAATCCGTTGTTAATATCCTGCGTCCCTGTATTAGGGTTGATGATACCTATCAGGTAATTTTTCTTTCTTACTTCTGTTTGCTGGCAGGACCAGAGCAAACAGAGTGCAATGGTAATCAGAGCCATTACCAGTATAAGGCTCCTTGAAAAAACAGATTTTTCTTCCATAGTATTGCTCCCTCGTTAACTATCAATAGACGCCGGTAGATGACAGTAAAAATACCTAATACTAATGTAATGAATTATAGCTAATAGTGCAATTGCCACAAAGTGGTACATGGGGCGAATAAAAAAAATATTTCAATAATTATATATATTCTGAAGTTTGTTCCAGTGAGTTCCCTGTTATATCTGTTTGCTGTTGAGAAAATTCATGAATTTGCCGGACCTGTTTTTCTAATTTCCTCGCATATCTACACAGCGCATTATAAGTCAAACCAATTAACTAGGTAGAAATACTGTCAGGCTGTAAAGTCGTCCAAATATACCACGACGTGGTATATTTTACTTGATATTATATTTTGCATATTATATATACCAATCGCAATATTTTGATTAAATGTATTCAGCTTTTAGCTGATTATATTCTATGATTTCAAGTAAATACCATTTCAGATTTTGAGCAACAAGGTTTGAATGCATATTCAGTATTTTGCTGATAATAAATATAACAGGTAAGAAAGAAATGGAAAGAAGGCTTAACTGTTGGGAATATAAAAAATGCGGCTACGGGCCAAATGTTAAGAAATCCGGTCATATGATTTGTCCTACTGTCTCGGAGGGCAGGCTTAATGGTGTCCATAATGGCGCCCAGGCTGGAAGGGCTTGCTGGGTCATAGCCGGTACATTTTGCAATGGTGATGTGCAGGGTAAATTTGCTCAAAAATACGGCACCTGCATGAATTGTGATTTTTATCAGAAAGTCCTGGAGGAAGAGGGGCATAAGTTTGAGATAACACTTATCCTCATGAAGCGCTTACGTGAGGGCTAAGCGAATCTGCCCCAGAATCTGCAAATAGAAAAGATGCGTAAAGCAGATATGCAAGAGAGAATTAAAAAATATTACACCTTAATTACTGCCTTTTTCATTCTGGTTATAGTTGCATTATCACTTCTCCTGCATCACGCCCGCCAGGAAGTACTCGTTCTGATCAAACAACAATACAATCAACAGCAGAGCCTGCTGGTTAAGCAGACTGCTATTGGCATTGAAGACAATTTTGCCATAGTGGTTCGGGAACTCGACCTGCTGACAAACATGTGTGCTGTTAAGACTTTTGATCTTGTAGATATTCAGGATGCTATGGCACAAACCTATAATCATGTAAAAAAACATTATATATACGACATAGGTTTCATCAATGCTGACGGCATCTTCAAAACAGCCTTAAATAACCCGCAATTTCTTGGGATGGATTTTTCCGACCGCAAGTATTTCATGAGGGCGGTCGTCCTGAATGAACGGGCACCGATTTTTGAATTTATTAACTTGCCGGGGGATAAAAAGGAAGACAAGGGGATCGTCGTTGCGATGCCTATTTTTTCAGATGATGATTCCTTTGGAGGGGTTATTCTTTTCATGATTAAGCTGCATGAATTGATCGAAGGGCACTCATCGGCATCAAGCGGTGATAGCAGAACCTGGGTTATTGATGAAGACAGCAATATTCTTTACCACCACCAATATAAGACAGGTACAAGTATTGGGGATGTGTCCCAAATCAGCGAGTCTTTCAGAAACTTTATCAGTACAGCCCAGACGGGAGGAGAACTGCAGGCACAATATCTTTCACCTGAAGGAAAGGAAATTCTGGCAGCTTCCTATCCAAGCAGAATTGCTGATCAGAAATGGTCTATTGTTATTGCCACGCCTGAAAGTAATATCAGTTCGCTGTTTGTTAAATTCAACACGAAATATGCCTATGTAACCATCAGTGCGATATTGGCAATTATTGGCGGTTCACTGTTCATGATACTCCTGATTAATAAATGGAATCATGTCCTGCAGAAGGAGAATAGAGAACGGCTCCATGCTGAACAGGAACTGAAAAAAGCACATGATGAATTGGAACAGCGCATTGAAGAACGCACCGCAGAGTTGTATCAGATAAACAAATACCTGGAAAATGAAATTGAAGAGCGCAGGGTTGCTGAAGCTGAGACCGCCAGGCAGAATGAGTTGGTAACAAACACCATTGAGTCGCTGTCTCATCCTTTTTATGTCATAGATGCGGAAAATTACGTTATTCAATTGGCAAATACAGCCGCAAATTTTGGTGAACTTTCTGAAAAAAGTACCTGCTATTCTCTTACCCACCATCAGGATCACCCATGCGACTGTAAAGATCATCCCTGCACTATCAAGGAGATCAAACAAAAGCTGAAGCCTGTAACCCTGCACCATACGCATTACAAGGACGGGGAGGCGCGAATTTTCGAGGTGCATGGATATCCGATCTTTGATGAACAGAGAAGGGTGAAACAGGTCATTGAATATACAATTGATATTACAGAAAGCAGGCAACTTGAGGAGCAGTTGCATCAATCCCAGAAGATGGAATCCATAGGGCGGCTTGCAGGGGGTGTTGCCCATGATTTCAATAATATCTTAACAGCTATCATCGGCTTTAGTGAATTGGCCCTGACAAAACTACCTGAGAGCCATCCTGTAAGGAGGGATCTCAAGATCGTCCGGGAGGCAGGAGAAAAGGCATCTATCCTCGTGAGAAAACTGCTTGCCTTCAGCCGCAAACAAATCCTTGAAATGAAAGTTGTCAACCTCAATGAACTTATAGAGGATGTACTTAAATTATTGGGTCGTATTATTGGAGAAGACGTTTATTTCGAGGTTAATGCCGGTAAAGAGGTTGGCAACATTAAAGCTGACCCAAGCCAGGTAGAACAGATATTGATGAATCTGGTCATAAATGCCAGAGATGCCATGCCTGAAGGTGGTCGTATCAATATTGAAACATCCAATGTGGTGCTGGATGATGATTATACGAAAAGTCACGAGGGTATTGTCCCCGGTCCATATGTCATGCTGGCAATAACTGACTCCGGCAAGGGAATGACCAGGGAAGTGCAGGAGAAGATTTTTGAGCCTTTCTTTACTACCAAAGGATCGCAGGGTACCGGGCTGGGTCTGGCAACGGTTTATGGGATTGTCAAGCAACACAAGGGGCATGTGTTCGTCTACAGTGAGCAGGATATGGGGACAACATTTAAAATTTATTTTCCTGCAACCGGAGAAAGCGCAAAAAAAACAAGGATTATTGCTCCCGCCATGGCTCCTAAAGGAAATGAAACGCTATTAGTAGTGGACGATGACAGATCGATCCTGGATTTAATCATAGATACCTTGCAGCCCCTGGGTTATACTCTTATAGATGCAACCTGTGCTGAAGAGGTGCTCGAGTTTATTGAGAGGCCTGATACCCAATTCGACCTGTTATTAACTGATATGGTCATGCCGGGAATGAATGGCCGTGAATTGGCCAGATCAGTAAAGGAGAAATATCCGGAGACAAAAGTGATATTCATGTCCGGGTATACAAGCGATATGATTGCCAACCAGGGAGCCTTGCAAGCTGGGGAAATTTTTATGCAAAAACCTCTTTCGCCTATGAATCTGGCTGGTAGGATACGTCGAGTGCTGGACAGCTAGAGTTAATATAACTACTTTACAAGTATGGAAAAAATAAGAAACAGTCGAATATTGCTGCTTTTTTCCCTGTTGCTTATTTGTGTTCTCACTGGATGCGGCAAGAACGAATTGAGCAGCAAAACCTATACAGTTGGTGTGGTAAATTTCAACGAATATCTTGATAAGATTTTCTTCGGTTTTAAGAAGGGCTTAACAGAGGCGGGTTATACTGAAGGCAAAAACATAACCTTTATATATAATGGCTCGCGGTCAAAGATGTCTGATCTGGAAAATGATTTACAATCATTTGTCGACCGGAAGGTTGATCTGATCTTTTCTATTACAACACCCGCAACAAGAAAAGCAAAGAAGATGACAGCCGGGACAGGTATCCCGGTTGTCTTTGCCCCTGTTTTTGATCCGGTTGAGTCCGGGATTGTGCAGAGCCTGGTGAAGCCCGGCGGCAACCTTACCGGAATCAAAGTCGGTGGCCACAGCGGTAAAGCTCTTGATTGGCTTTTAAAAATTGCTCCTGATATAAAAAATATATCTGTTCCATTCAACAGTAAAAACAGGGCAACGGTTCAAAGCCTTCAAGGCCTGCAACAGACAGCTGACAAGGTTGGAGTAACATTGGCGGTCCATGAGGTGAATAATAAAAAAGAACTGGCTCTTCTTTTTGAAAAATTACCGGACAAGACTGATGCGCTATGGTTATTAAATTCACATTTTCTGGTTAAAAATACAAAATTATTCGTTGATGCAGCAATAAAACATGGGCTGCCGTTGGGCTCAAGCACCTCCCAGGCTGATGGCGGTGTGATGGTTACCTACGGCCAAAATGCGTCCAGAACAGGAGAGTTGGCAGCCGGTCTGGCGGATAAAATTCTACAGGGCGTATCCCCAGCCGGCCTTCCGGTGGAAATCAC
>JAUXHH010000170.1 GCA_030621655.1 Desulfobacterales bacterium | reverse complement strand
GGCTATAGAACTTGAAAATAATATGTACAAAAATACTGCAGCCAAAAATGCTCCTGTAAATTGACCAAGTAAATATGATAAAAGTTTTCTAACTGACATCCTGCCAGCCACAACCATTGCAACACTAACAGCAGGGTTGAGGTGGGCGCACGATATATGCCTTGTTGCATAAATCGCCAGCGCAACGCTAATACCCCATATAGCAGCAATCTGAAACAGACCGGAGTGTGATGAAAACAAAATTGTAACTGCGATTGAACCACAGCCAAAAAATACCAGAATTAATGTGCCTATCAATTCTCCCAAAAAATTTGAAATATGCTCAGAATTGTTTTTATTTATTTTCACTTTTCCTCAATTTCCAAAAAGTTGACATTCTCGTAAAAAATCAAAAGACGGCTAAGCAGATAAGCGTAGACTTCGAAAATTTTAAAAATCAGGATCAACCAATCCGAGTTTGATGGCAAAACGGCCAAGCGAAACGGGTGAGGTCAGGCCAAGTTTTTCCATAATCTTTGCACGGTGGGATTTAACCGTGCTTGTACTGATACAGAGCATTTCCGTGATCTGCTTGGTTGAAAACCCCTCTGCAATAAGCTGAAACACCTCACGCTCACGATTCGACAGGCTCTCGTAGCGTTTCTCTCTTGTGTTCTTTTTCTGAGGGGCCAGGTGAGACTCTTCTATTTTTTGTGATATTGACGGGCTCAAAAAGGTCTCGTTTTTCATAGCAGCCTTGATTGCATTTATAATGTCCTGGCCGCTGGAATCCTTTAACAGGTATCCTGAAATACCGGTCTCCAAAAGTTGGTGGATATAATGCTCGTGCGAATACATGGACAGAATGAGAATCTTGCAGTCCGGCAAGCTTTTGCGCACTCTCTTGGCGGCCTCGATTCCATTCAGCAGAGGCATGGCAATATCCATAATGATAATATCGGGCACCAATTCAAGCGCCTTATCAACGACTGCCTGGCCGTTGATTGCCTCGCCGATTATTTTCAGGTCAGGCTGCTCTTCCAGCAACCGTGCCAAGCCTTGCCGGACTATGGTATGATCATCAGCAAGCAGGATCCTGATAGGCTTTTTCATCTACTCTTGCTCCTCGGGCAAAGGAATTTCAATGCGTATCCTGACCCCCTCTCCGGGCCTTCCTTTAAGCTGAAAAGTTCCCCCAAGCAGCAGGGTTCTCTCCCGCATGCCTATCAGCCCTAAGCTTCTCTTATCCTGATTTTCTATTTTTCCGTCAAAACCTATGCCGTCATCCTCGGCAGTAAGAATGAGCTTGGGGTAGCTCTTGATGATTTTGCAATTGAAGGTCTCGGCTCCGGAATGTTTCAGGGTATTGGTCAGTGCCTCCTGGCTGAACCGATAGAGTGCGGTTTCCAAATCCTTGTCCATTCGCTTGTCAAAACCGATCATATTGAAATGTATATCCAGGTTTGAATGGTCCCGAATTTCATTGAAATAAAGCTTCAGTGCCGGTTCCAGTCCAAGGTCGCTTAACAGGGTTGGATGCAGTTTATACGAAAGGCGCCTGATTTCGGACGATGTCCGTACCAGCATCTTTCTGATGTCTTTCAAGTCCGTCTGCATGGCAAGATCTTCGGCCGGGATTTTCTGTTCCAGCCTGTCCAGGCCTAATTTCACTGCTGTCAGGGACTGCCCCGCCTCATCATGCAATTCCCGTGCGATACGACGTCTTTCCTCTTCCTGGCTTTGAAAAAGCTTTTCCGTGAGCTGCCGTAATTCATACCTGTGCTGCCGAATCGTTTCCATCAGTTTGGTATTCTCAATTGCATTGCCCAGCAAGTTGCCCAGAGAACCAAGCAGATGAAGTTCCTGGCGGCTTAATATTTTGGAATTGCGCGATTCAAACCCGAAAAAACCAACCGTTTTCCTTTTAGATGTAATGAGATAGCATGTAAGCCACAGAGCAGATTCACCACCGGCTGTATAACGCACCTGAAATGAAGGAAATGATGCTTCCGGCTCAAGTTCTGTCTTTTTTTGAACCAGGTATTCCATCAGCATGGTATCTTTGAATATTACCTGTGCCGGGTTTTCCTGCGTTGCTTCCGGCAGGCCGAATCCAGCTCTCATGGTTGGCGTGTTGCCTTCATCGTCAAATAAAAAAATCCCTCCTTTCCTGACAGAAAGAATTTTGCGGACTCTTTCCAGGGTAACCTTTAGGATATGGTCCAGCTCCATTGTAAAATTGAGGACCACGGCTATGCTGTTCAGTATGGAAAGTTCCCTGTTGCGCAGTTGGATTATTTCTTCTGCCTGCTTGCGTCGGGTAATGTCTTTGATAATTCCCTCATATTCGACAGCGCCTGTTTCCAGGTTTTCATAGCGCCGGCTGGAGACCAGTGCATGGATCGTTGACCCGTCAAATCTGCAGAAGTCGACTTCAAAATCCTTTACATAACCGTCACGGTTAATCAATTCGATAAAATTATCCCGATCCTTAATATTCTTATAAAGCCGAAGAGCCCGACCGATTTTCAGCAGTTCATCCTTATTGGGATACCCCATCATGTCGACACCGGCCTGGTTGACATCTAAAAGGTCTCCCTCCAGTGAGGAGGTATAGATCATCTCGTGACTGCCTTCAAATATCCGTCTGTATTTTTTCTCCCGCTTGACGATTTCTTCCTGTAAAATTTTTAATTCTGTAATGTCTTTGAAAATCTCAAGCCCGCCCATGACCTCGCCACGTTCATTCCTGAAAGCAGAGGTTGAGCAGATGACCGGGATTTTCCTGCCGCCAATATCAGTAATTTCATATTCCCGGTTGTGGACATCAACGCCCTCGTTAATTGCCTGCCTGAGAGCATTACCAGAACCAGTACCCGTGATTTTAAGCACATCGTCGCAGTACATGCCAACAGCGTCTTTGGCATAAAAACCGGTTATTTTTTCAGCAGCCGGGTTGAAATAACTTATGCGCCAATCTTTATCAAAGGTGAAAAGGCCATCAGGAATCCTATTTAAAATTTCGACAAAACTTTCCTCTTTCTGGAATTGCTGCTCAAAGGCTTTCCTGTTGAAATTTCGCAGTTGCTCAGCAATAAAAAAATTATATCCCTTGGGGTACAGGCTTCCCTTTTGTTTGAAATATTCACAGGAGAGACAAATGGATATTTTTTCGAAAAAATCGTCAAATATATAGTTGCTGCAGTGGGTTTGGGGAATCAGCCAGCAATCAACATTCTCATTGCCGTGGGCATCACAGAGAACCTTGAAGCAATTAAAAAACTCCCAGCATGGCTCCCCTTCCTGCAGATATGGACTAGCGGGCTGTTTTTCGTGCAACAAACTCACAATGCGGATCCCCTTTTGCCTGGCAATACGTCTCTATTGCCGTGTATTGAAAACATCCGTCGGGGTAGTCACTACCATATACCAAATCCATAAATGCGGCAGCAACACCTCTTAACATATAACATTTCCCGGCATCTGCTTTACCGTAGGCATCCAAATACCCCTTGGCCTCATATGAGTCACTGGCGCGGATAACCAATTTTTTGTTCGGAACCAGTTCTTGCACTCTTAAATCGCCCCAGCCAAAAGCTATTGCAATTGAGACAAAACAATGGATCTGGTCTTCTCTATGTTCAATCATTGGCTTGACTACTTCGTCCCACTCTCTGGAACTTCGGATTCCCTGAAAGGTCGCATAGCCGCATTCCTGGCCGGCAGCCACCAGCAGTTTTTCAGCGTTTCCGTCATCACCCATTTTTTTTTCAAAACCAAAAGAGATCCTGTTGTAGTACTGCACCGGTATCATGGACAAATAAACCCCGAACAGAGGTATAATGCCTTTTTCCTCCCGAATTCTGCTGCCATGCATGACGGCGTGTACTATTTTATCTGTATCAATGGCCATTTGATTTCCTGCGATTTTTTGTAACGAATTATAAGGAGGTTATTTCTACGCGATTACCACTTCAAATACACATTCCCGGGCCAGGGCCATTTTGCACTCAAGTTCATCGACGCTGTAATAACCAAGATGTTTATCATAAATCACCGCAAGAGCACCGGCAATCCAGCCTCTGGAGAAGAAACAACCCGGGGTTTCCCTTTTGCCGAATTTGGCCAGCCAGCCAGTAACGTGATGACTATGGGGGCTGATAATCCTGCCGCCTTCCGGCCCTATTTGGCTGAAATTTACAATTCCAAGCCCACAGTATTGGTAACTGGTCGAGGCAAGTTCCAGTTTTGATTTGATTGTATTAATTTTGGGGTGGTGCCTCAAAAAGGAAGTAAAGCCAA
>JAUXHH010000101.1 GCA_030621655.1 Desulfobacterales bacterium | reverse complement strand
GGCGTTTCTTTCAGCGAGAAACTTTTCAATTCTTCCAATAAATGCGTTTGCTGTTTTGGCATGATCGCTATTTTCATGTTCTTCCATTTGTTGTTTCACCAAGAAGTATAAAAATTTTGCAGAGTTGGACACTGAGTTGTTCAAGTCATTTTAACATAATAAAAGGGAAATTAACGAATGATTAATCAAAAAACTTGTCAGAAAGTGGATAAATCCGAGATGTTAAGCCTGACCCTGGCACAATAATTTCACCATTCCACCGGGGCGTAGAAAAAGACAAACCGGCCATCCTCGATATCAACCCTGAGCGTTGCGCCATGGCTCAGTCCATAATTGATATAGCCATCCTTTTTGCAGCCTTCCGAACACTCGGAAGTATGGGGAGGCGATTCGAAATCCCGGTCCCGGTCGTACCAGGACACCAGCATATACTCCTCAAACCGCTGCTTCGCCTCGCTTCCGGCCAGCTCCACGGCCTGCTGATAATCGCTGACCTCGTTTACAGGGTGAAGGGAGACAACTTCCACCTGTGACAGATCCGGGGACTTTATTGGACAATTTTTATTGTTCGTCATTGCTCTTCCTCACGGTGAATGCTGGTCGATGTCTGTTTTCTTTCCGATTCTGTAAGCGTCAACAGTTCCTATGATCCAGCAGACAGTTATCAATAAAAAGAGGAGATTGAATGTGAGGTTCCCGGAATCGGCGGATGCCTCGGTGGCTGCGTTCAAGATGGTGTCCATGCTGATTATGCCACCCTCCAACTCAATCTTCTCCAGGATGGCAAGGGCGTGTTGTACTGCTTTCACTGTAACTACAGCCATACTGACTACAACCGTAAGCATTATGACAGCACCCCGTTTATAGTGTTTTAGAGCAACCTGACCCAGGCCTGGAAATATTAAACCTGACAACAAGGCTCCCTTTAATGAGTTATTCATTACGTGTTTTTTTCGTGCTTAAAAATAAATCTGCCCCTTTTTTCCTGGAAAGTAATGTATAAAGTAAAAAATATACCCGAGCTTTGCTTATAAGAAAAGTAAAGGATTCAGGAGGTCAAGAATATGACACTCATCCTCAGCATCCATCCAGTTGCCCAGTTTGGTGCCATTCTGCTGGCTTTTTATGCAGCTTACCTGGGATTCCAGCGCACCAAAAGCCTGCATTACAACAAAACAACGCAATTTCTCCGGAAGCGCCATGCAATTGTTGGTTCCATTGGGCTTATCTCCATGCTTGGCGGCATTGCTGCAGGGCTCTTTATGGTTAACCGCTACCTACTCAGTCCTGATATGGGACTGCATGTCGCAGTTGCCATGATACTGCTGCCACTTGGACTGTTCGGTATCTTTTCCGGTCTCTTCCTATACCTCAACCCCAAGCAGCGCAGATTCCTTCCAGCCATCCATGGTATAAACAACCTTATTGTCCTTTTCCTGGCATTTGCACAGATCATCACAGGCATTATGGCTTACCTGCGTTATGTGCTTTGATGCTGATGCTGAAAGGTGATATTTACGGAGAGGGAATATTAAATATAAGATATCGTCACCTTCACTGCCTGTGAAATTAAAACATACTGTATGTATTGTTAAGTTTTTGGAAGGGGAGGGAAATTAAACACAGTTGCAGTTATATTAAGTTTTTTAATATAGATTTCTTCCTGTTTTTTTAAGTAGGGTTTCATTCAATTTTTGCCCAAACTAATGGGAAGCATACTCCAGCAACACCTAGAAGCATTAAGAACCAATATCTTGAGAATATAAAGTTAATAGCTTCATCCTTGTTGATAAAAAGCAGTATTATAGGGAGTATCAACCCAGAAATGCAAAAAGATACCGCTAAACTTCCATATAAACACCGAGACAGTTTGCTTTTAAAATGAAGCTCGGAGAAATATATTTTGCTTGAGGGGCTGCTATTAATAATGAAAACAACAGAGGTAACTACAGCACCAAACAAGAGTACAAACAACTTGTCGATGAATGTAACAACATTAGGAGGCATTAATACGGCCATACATATGAATAATATACCCAATGTTATTGTTACAATTTGATTCCCCAATTCCTATTTAACCCTCCTTGCCAGAGTTTGTAGTGATTTAAACGTTCCTGCCACTAAACTCTCTTAAATGTTATCTTTAAAGGTTTTCATACAAAATCAAAATTGCTTTCAATCAGTTGGGGCCAATGGGTCCATATAACAGAAGAGTATTTGAACTGCCTAGGAAGAATGAGAAATAATGTCAAGAGAAAATGACTGACAGCAATTTTCTTCTTTCATTTTGAACTGTTAGCCTCTCATTTTACAATATTCACACTGGCCGGCCCGCGTTGCACTGTCCGGTGGTATTCCACCGCAGGTTCACCAAAGACCATTGCATACCCCACCGTGTGATTTTCAGGAATTCCGAGTCTCGTTGCCAGGCCGGGAATGAGGGAAAGTGCCATCATGACCATTCCATCCCAGAGCGTGCCGACGCCTCGTGCATGTGCCATGAGCTGGAAGGTGGTCAGGGCGATATGGGTGTCCTGAACCGGACAGGGAGCATCTTTTGGGGCGCTGGTAATGAGCAGGTGGGGTGCGCCTCTGAAAATGATATCCATGCCCTCCTTCTTCCACATCTCGACCGCCATGCCTATATACTGTTCGACCATGCCCTCCGGTAGTTTGCCGTCATCCTTCAGTTTTGTCAGTTCTGCCATAACTTCTTCCCGCAGGACTTGCATGACCGCACCCTCCCTGACTACGGTGAACAGCACAGCCTGGGCGTTGACGCCGGTCGGCGCATGGGAGGCAATATGCAGAAGTTCGTCGATCAGTGCCTTATCCAGATCCCTGTCGCTGTAACGGCGCACCGACCTGCGGCCCTTGATCAGCGTTTCCAACCTGGCTGCATCCGGCATATTTTTCTCCAGCAGGGTGCTTGCATCAGGATCCCTGCCGAGGACAGACACCGCGCCTGTTGGACAGACGGCAAGACAATGCTGACACCGGTAGCAACCCTCCTCATTGGTCATTTTCGGGTAGTCATCCATGCTGATGACTCCAGCAGGACAATCTTCTGCGCATTCGCCGCATTGGATGCAGCGCTCTTCGTCGATTTGAAACTGGACCATGGGGGGCTCCTTTTCCGGTTCAGGTTATATCAGAAAAATCGCCAACACGAGTCCGGTGAAAAGCCAGAGTCCCACTGTGGCTGCCACTCCCATAATGATAGATAAGGTGAGATTTACAGGTGTCCAGTGGAAATCAGAATGTCTTTCATTTGTTATAGCTGCCATGATATTCACCTCATAAACTGAGTTAAAGTGCTTTGCCGTATTTTTTGTAAATCTGTAGCTTATTTTGTCCCATTATTAAATGGTAACCATTATCAACAGGAAGTCCAGGCAAAAAAAATAAGCGAACAACTCAATAAAAATCACGGGAATGAACCCCTTTGCTTTCAAGGAGCACCGGATTATTTTGTTGCAATAAGCAAAAAGTCGGGTATAGTGGGCCCGCACTTGACAAAACAGTGCACTAAGTGTCTGGCGAATTCTTCATGCGTCGTTCTTCCTTCCGAGACTTTTTCATCCCGTTAGATTAGAAGCCGTTATTTAATTTTCTGCTGATCACTTAAACTGGACAGCAGAGGTCCCCGATGAGTTGACACTCGTGTCAGCCACATGGCTTTCTCTATTTATCCAAAAAATATTACGTAATTATCATCCGGAATGAGGATGGTAAAAAAACCAGTGGCAGAAACGCTTATTGCCGTTTCGCAGGTGGTGTCTAGTTATATTTGGCACCAAAGAGCCTACGGCTCTGCCACATAAATACATACAGAGAGATACAATGAGTTTTAAACAGTTTGATTTTAATCCGAAGATTGCTGCAGGTATTCGGGCCTGCAATTATGAAACACCAACCCCGATCCAGGAAAAGGCGATTCCCGCAATTCTGGATGGCCGTGATATCCTGGGCTTGGCCCAGACCGGAACCGGCAAGACCGCAGCCTTTGTCCTGCCTATTTTGCAGCGCATGCTTAAAGGCCCTCGCATCAAAAAGGTACGGACACTCATCGTTGCGCCTACCCGCGAACTGGCAGAGCAGATCAACAGCGACATCACCAAGCTGGCACGCCAGACAGGGATTCGCAGTGTGGCAGTATACGGCGGGGTCGGCAAGCTGCCCCAGATCAAAAAGATCCGGTCCGGCGTTGAGATCGTTGTCGCCTGTCCCGGCCGCCTGCTTGATCATTTGCGTGACAAGACATTCAACCTGACCAAGGTGGAACATCTGGTCCTTGATGAAGCGGACCATATGTTTGATATGGGCTTTTTGCCTGACATCAAGCGTATATTAAATTTTCTGCCCGGCACCCAGCAGACGCTGTTGTTTTCCGCCACCATGCCCGGCGAAATTCGTCACCTTGCCGAAGAGATTCTTGACAACCCGGTCAGGGTGCAGATTGCCCATAGCCGGCCCACCGCCACCGTGTCGCAAATGCTTTTTTCAGTGGAGCAGAATCGCAAGATGACCCTGCTGAAAGACATCATGGCAAAGACCGATATGGCATCAACCCTTATTTTTACCCGGACCAAGTACCGGGCTGAAAGCCTGGCCCGCCAGCTGCATAAGGCCGGTTATACCGCCACCTCATTGCAGGGCAACCTTTCGCAGCAAAAGCGCCAGAAAGCCTTAAACGGTTTTAAGCGCGGCCAGTTCAAGGTCCTCGTTGCCACGGATATCGCAGCGCGCGGTATTGACGTGTCCGGTATTTCCCATGTGATCAATTACGATGTGCCTGCCACGGTGGATGCGTATACCCACAGGGTAGGTCGTACCGGCCGGGCATCATGCACCGGCGAGGCCTTTACCTTTGCCAGCCGTGAAGACAGGAAGATCATTAGTCAGATTGAACGGACTCTGGGCAAAAAAATAAAGCGGAATAGTGATTCAGATCTCACGGTAGAGACTCCGGATCGCACGCCATTTCCAGCCCGGCCTGCCAAAAAATCGTGGCATAAAGCGAAGAAAAATGGTCGCCCTGCAGGAGGCCGCACTGGGCGTCCGGCTGGCAGAGGTGCAAAACCTGCTTCAAAATTTGCAGGTGCAGGAAAGCAGGAACAGCCGCAAGCCAGGCATCACAAGGCAGGCAGCAGGCACAAGAGGCGAAGTCGTGCAGCCATGATGGTTGATGGCTCCGGCAACCTGTTTCTGAATCCGTAAAAGCATGTTACCGTGTCGAAAATAAAGGAGGCTAGCCTCCTAAACCATAAAAAAAGGATAGACTCTTGGCCAGAACAAACTATTCATTTGAAAAACGCCAGAAAGAATTAAAAAAGAAAAAGAAGAAAGAGGAAAAGAGGCTGCGCAAGCTGGAGAAAAAGAATCCGCCTGTTGAGGAAAGTGAGGACCTTTCTCAGCAGGAAGATTAATGCCTGCACTCAGATAACAGCTTTAAATTCTTTTTTAAAACCCTGAAAAATATATGCCACGGGGCGCGCCCCTGTGGCTTTTTTCATACACAGCATCCTAAGATCGAGACGAGATGAGTTGACCTTAAGGCACTGTGTAAATTATGAGGACACAAAAATGATAACCGCATCCAATATTGCTCTCGCCTATGGCAAGAGGGTCATCTTCCAGGACGTCAACATCAAGTTTACACCTGGCAATTGCTATGGCCTTATCGGGGCCAACGGCGCCGGCAAATCCACCTTTCTGAAGATTCTTTCAGGTCAGCTTGAGGCAGACCGGGGTGATGTTAGCAAGGGCAAGAGAGAACGCATTGCGGTCCTCAGCCAGGACCAGTTTGCCTTTGACGATCATACTGTTTTCAATACCGTGGTCATGGGCCACAAGAAGCTCTACAAGGTGATGGCCGAGCGTGAAGCACTCTATGCCAAGGCGGATTTTACCGACGAAGACGGTATCCGTTCCGGGGAACTGGAGGTTACGTTCGGTGAAATGAACGGCTATGAGGCAGAGGCAGAGGCCGCGGTGCTGTTAAACGGCCTCGGCATTTCGGAAGAGATGCGCCAGAAAAGAATGAAGGAACTGGATGGCAGTGACAAGGTGCGGGTGCTGCTGGCCCAGGCCCTGTTCGGCAACCCGGAC
>JAUXHH010000114.1 GCA_030621655.1 Desulfobacterales bacterium | reverse complement strand
TGAAGAATCGGGCAAAGGCCTGCCGAAGAAAAGGGCCGGTTTTGCCGAAATGGGAAATAAAGTCGGATATCTCGGCAATATTTGTGATGTTGCAGCGGCCCTTTCCTGTAATGCAGAGTTTGAGCCCGGTCCGTTTCATTTTCTCAAGCAGAAGTGTTTCCGCTCCTGCTTCAGCTGCCTGTCCCGCAGCCATAAGCCCTGCCGGGCCGCCACCTATGACAATTACTTTTCGTGCCTTCATAGTTGTTGGTTTTCTCTGTTAGATGGCTATTGGTACGTTTTGCCATTGTGCTGCAGCCAGCCCGCCACATGACGGCCACTTGGATCATGATGCGTCCAATGAACGACGCCTCCTTTTGAGTTCCACTCGTATACTCCGTAGAACGAGACGGCATCTCCTTTTCTGAGGGAAGAAATTCTGGGGGCAAGGTCAATGTTGTGGGCAATAAGCAAGGTTTGGCCGGAGTCGAGTTTTAAAATAAAGCGCTGATGGCGACTCCCGTCATTGTCATCAGGCAAGATTTTGATGACGATGCCGTTCCCTTCCGCCTGAATACCACTTTTGCCTTTTTCGAATGCGCTGGCAAAAACAGTATCATTTTGACCCGCAAGGCCCGCAAAATCGTTTCGATGGTCGAGCTGACTCCATCCGATATAGAAGGCTACTAAGATAGCAACTATAGGGAGGAATTTTTTCATATGGATATTGCAGGCTGTAATTTTTTACCTGATGCCCGGTTGATTGGCGAGTCAAGAAGGTTCAGGATCAAAGAAAGAGGGTGTTTCGCTGTAGTATAATCTACGCGGAACACCCGATGCCGCAGCAGACAGGGCCTTATAGGCTCGCCTTTATACTCTAAAATAGGAACAACTCCCGTAAGTCCTTGAAGTGTTGGGAACCGCAGATCACGATAACCCTTTCCCCCTCCTGGATCTGAGTGTCGCCCACCGCCGCCTCCCATTTATCGTCACGATACACAGAGCCGATGATAATTTTTCCGGCAATGGCTGATTGAAGCTGGACCAGGGGCTTCTTGGTAATGGAGGAGCCGGGCGGCGCCACCAGGTCCACCACCTCGGCGTCAAAACCGTGCAGATGCGACACGGAAAGCAGCTCGCTGCGCCGGATAAAGGTGAGGATCTCATTGCCGGCCAGTATTTTTTTGTTCAGGGCTATATCCGAGCCGCTGGTAGTGGCAAGGACCTGGTAATCCTCCTTGGTGACCAGGGAGATTGTTTTCCGGTGGGTTTTTACCTGTTCTTTCTCTTCCTGTTCGCTCATCAGGTGTTTGGCCATCAGGCAGCTCATGATATTGGTCTCATTTTCGCCGGTGGCGGCGATAAAGGTATCCATATCCAGCAGTCCGGCTGCCAGCAGTACTTCCTTGTCCGAGCCGTCGCCGAGGAGCACCTCGGTATCTATAAGCTTATCGGATAATTCTTCGGCCCGCTCTTCATCCCTTTCGATCAGCTTGACCCGCATTGTTTTACCCAGCAGATCGGCAACCCGGCTGCCTACCATGCCGCCGCCCAGAATCATTACCCGGAAGCGGCGCTGCAGTTTGACGCCGGTCAGTTCCAGCAGCCGTGGCAGATCCTCGTGGCCCGCCATGATAAGCACCTGGTCCTGGGGCAGGATCCTGTCCTTGCCGCCGGGAATGATGGTCCTGATCCCGCGGGCAATGGCCACTACCCGAAACGGGAATTCATTATATATCTGGGCGATTTCTATGAGATTTTTATTGGCCAGAGGCGATTCAGCACTGATGCGGGTGGCCATTACCTGCACCTGGCCCATGGCCACATCGATGATCTCGTTGCCGGCCGTCCGTTTGATCAGCCGGACAATCTCCTTGGAAACCAGCTCTTCCGGAGAAATAAACAGGTCGATTTTGAGATCCTCGGCGCTTAATAAGGAGTCTTCCTTGCCAAACTCCTGGTTTCGTAACCTGCAGATCTTTTGCGGTATACCGAAACTGTCGGCGATCCTGGCACCCATCATGTTCAATGCGTCTTTGTTGGTCACGGCGATCATATAGTCCATCTTCTCGGCATTGGCCTCCCTCCAGCGCTCGATGCTCAGGGCGGAGCCGGTGATAAAGCGGGCATCCAGGTTGGAGTCGGCATAACTGACGAGTTTGGGGTCCGGCTCTATGGCGGTAACCGAGTATCCCTCATGCTGCAGCCGCTTGGCGAGATAAAAACCCATGCCGCCGAGGCCGAGGATAAGGATGTTTTCCTGTTTTGATGTGGCTTTTTTTCCAAACATGGCGAATGATTGTATTTCCTTTAAGTTCTTGATTTATGACTTTCAGACAAATTCCTGAATCCGTGAGCCTATTTTTTCCAGAACGACGGGTAGAAAATCACCAGGGCCGAGAACATCTCCAGCCTGCCAACCATCATATTCCAGGCCAGGAACCATTTCCCCGTATCAGAGATAAAGGCGTAGTTCTCTGACGGACCTACGTCCCCGAAGCCGGGACCGATGTTCATCAGGGCGGCGATCACCGAACTCATGGCAGTGACATAGTCCATGTTATCGACCACCGCCATGAAGCAGCCGCCGAGGAGCACCATGAAGATGTTGACAATGAAATAACAGATGGCCAGGTCGATGATCGACGATTCCACCGGTCGCTGGTTGAGTCGGATTGAGACTACTGCCATGGGCTGGAAGAAGATCTTGCGGATCGAGGCGTACATATACTTGCAGATGATCACGTAATGGACCACCTTGATGCCGCTGGTGGTCGAACCGGCACAGGCGCCGATAAAGCAGACCGCGTAGAGAAACATCTGGGCGGATTGGGGCCATAGTTCATAGTCCGCAGTGGTGAAGCCGGTGGTGGTCAGCAGGGACATGACCTGGAAGGTGCCGTAGCGGACCGAGTCCATGGCGCCGTAGGTGTTATTCTGCCACAGGATGAGCGAGACCACTCCGCAGAAAAAGAGGATAAAGCCCACATACCAGCGGAACTCGGTGTTTATCTTGAGCGCCCGCCAGTCGCCCCGCATAATCTGGTAAAAAAGGATAAAGGTCATGCCGCCGAGAAACATGAACAGAGTGGTGACCCAGTCGAAATAGGCGCTGTCATAATGAGCGATGCTGGCGTTTTTGGGAGAGTATCCTGAAGTGGAAACTGTGCCGAAGGCGGTGCACATGGAGTCAAACATCGGCATGCCGCCAAGCCATAATAGAATGATCTGCAGCAGGTTGAGGCCCAGGTAGATTGCCCAGAGCATGATCATGGTATCCCGGTTGCGGGCCATGAATTTCTCCTTGGTGATTACCTGGCCGGGACTCGATTCGGCCCGGAACAGACGCAGTCCGCCCATTCCCTTGGGCAGAAAGATGATGGTCAGGGTCAGAAAACCCATGCCGCCCAGCAGGTGCGTCTCGCTGCGCCAGAACAGCAACCCGTGGGGGAGCGATTCTATATCGGTGAGAATCGTGGCGCCGGTGGTGGTATAGCCGGACATCATCTCAAAGAATGCGTCGGTAAAGGAGGGGATCGACCCGTGGATCATGAAGGGCAGCCCCGACAGCGCCGATACCAGTATCCACCCGAAGACAGCGATAAAAATACCGTCTTTTATGTTCAACTCTTCCTCGCCGCGGAAAAACCACCTCAAAGGCAGGCCGATACCGATGGTGATCAGTGCCGCTTGGATGATGGGCCACAGGTCATTCTCACCATAATAAACGGAGCAGATGGCCGGCACAAACATGGAACTGCCGGTAACTATTAATAAAAGTCCCAGTACATGTGCGATTGAGGTGAAATGCATAGGCAATTGGATTGATGGAGCAGAAAAACCGGAATTATTTAATAATTCTGTTATGTTATGAGGTCAGCTCAAGTATCACCGCTGTCTTTGAATCTTTCTCCTGTTCAGGAGATATCTTAAATATCCCTTTAATGGCAGGAAGTCAAGCTTAAACTACACCAATATCCAAGGTTTTCTTTATGAATTCAGTATGTTATGGTTAAAAATAGCATTTAGAAGTATTGATCACTGATATATAATTCGAGTTGATTCCAATTATTATTTTATTTGTTTCCAAGTTGTAATTCAATCCACTCATCAGCGCTTTTGCGGTCTGCGAAGATTTTTGTCACAAAACGATCTTCTTTTATGTAAGCCTGCCACATCCTCGTCATGCCATACTGAAGAGGGGTAGACGAAACAACTGCTATTATTATATATGAGTTTACTTCTGAGGCGCGATTGTCTATATCGGAAATTCTTTCAATATCTTCAGAGGATACTTGATATTCCGTGCAATGGGTTCTGTCTATTATCTGGTATTTCTGTTTTTGTAAGTTCTCTTCATTGTAAATCTCTTCCTGGGCCTTGATAATTTCATCACCAGTCACAATTCCTGATGCAATTATTTCAATTCCAATGCCATTATCCAGATAATTTATTTGAATAGCCATTCTTAAAACCTATTTAAGCATTCTTGCCATTTAATACTTCGGTAAATTAATGTAACCGGAGAGAAAAATTATGCAAATCAATAGTGACAGGATAAATGATGGATTGGTATCAAAAGCATTATTCCCTAAAGAATTTCTCCGCCGCCGATCAATTCGTCCCCCTCATAGAAGACGGCAAACTGGCCCGGCGTGATAGCCAGCTGCGGTTCAGGAAAGCGAACCGTGTAAATCTCTTTTTCAGGCAGTCTAACCTTGGCGGATGCACCATCATGGCGATAGCGGATCTTGGTGAGAAAATCACGGGGCAGGCCAGGTTCTTTTCCGGCAATCCAGTTAACATTTTTCACCGTCAGCTGCTTTTTCCAGAGATCTTCTTTTTTGCCCACCACCACTTCGTTTTTTACCGGATCAAGAGACAGTACATAGTATGGAGTGGCATCAGGTATGCCCAGCCCTTTGCGCTGCCCCACCGTGTAGCTGTGGATTCCCTGATGACTTCCCAGAACATTGCCGTCGAGGGTGAGAATGAAGCCGTTGCCGTTATCTGCTGCAGTAAACTGCGCCATGAAGCTGTTGAGATCCTGCCCTTTTAAAAAGCAGACGTCCTGGCTTTCAGCGCCATGAACTCCTGATATGCCCAGTTCTTTAGCCATTTTATAGACATTTTCTTTTGTATGCTCTCCCAGAGGCATGAGTATCCTGGCAAGCTGTTGTTGTGTCAGGCGGTGCAGAAAATAAGACTGGTCTTTTTTAGGATCCTTGCCCTTTAAGAGATGACAGGTGCCTTTTTGATCACGGGCAATTCTGGCATAATGGCCGGTAGCCATCAGATCACATCCTGCAGACAGGATTTCTTCCAGCAGCCTGCCGAATTTTATCTTTGGGTTACAGACAACACAGGGGTTGGGGGTTTTGCCCTTGAAATAGCTCCGGGTGAAATAATCCAAAACCGTTTGCTGAAATTCATCTGTCAGGTCAACGATGGTGATTGGGATATCCAGGTGTTCAGCCACTTTTTTTACCCGTTCAACCTGCTGGTCGAGATCCGGTTGGGCCAGGGCCATGAAAAAACCATGGACAGCATGCCCCATGTTTTTTAAAAGGGTAGCTGTTACAGAGCTGTCGACCCCGCCGCTCATGGCAACACCCACTGATTTTTTTGTTTTTGTTCCCTGCTGTTGCATATAATCAAATAAATATCTAAACTATTTCTTTGACCTTTGACCTTTGACCTTTGACATTGCCGTGCCGACCGGAATCGTCACGGCCGAGTTGACTCAAGCCTATAAAAAAGGTGTCTCAACCCAGGCCTGTCCGCAGTGCAGCGCAGA
>JAUXHH010000166.1 GCA_030621655.1 Desulfobacterales bacterium | reverse complement strand
CCTGAATAATTCGGGTTAGATAAATTTTTCAAGGAGTTGGGTAAGTTCCTGTTCGGGAAGAGCGCCGGTTACCTGGTCAACAAGCTGACCGTTTTTAAAGAAGAGCAGGGTGGGAACGCCGCTGATCCTGTATTGGGTCGCTGTTTTTTGATTGCGACTGGTGTCGAGCTTTGCAATGATAACCCGGCCATAAAATTTATTTGCCATGGTATCTATCACCGGTGCAAGCATCCTGCAGGGTCCGCAGGTTGGAGAAAAGAAATCCACCATAACAGGTTTTGCGGCCTGGTTAATAAAACCCTGGAAGTCGGAATCATTCAGTTCAACAGGTACGGCAGAACCGCCAAGATTAATGGCAGCCTTGCAGCTCCCGCATTTTGGGCCAAGATGCTGCTTGTCAGCAGGGATCCTGTTTTTTGTGCCGCAATTACTGCAGGCTATAACAATGCTATTCACAGGTGTCCTCCTTGATTGAAGTTTACTGGAATTTCCAGAAAATCATCAAATTTGGCTAATCCGGTGGGATTGTCCTTTCTGAGAATCAGACTTCCTTTTTGACCGGAGACTGAACCGTTGAACTCAAGAGTACCTTCGAATTCGACAAAGTCCTCTGTCATCCATTGACTTTTTGCGGTTGCATAGCTTTCCGCTATTTTTTTACCTTGGGCATCAAGCAGAATGACAGGGAAATCTCCTTCAAAAAACCAGGTACCGCGAGCCCGTCCCTTTATTGTAAGCGGAGAGGAAATATGAGTCCCCGGCAGAGGAGAGTCTAAAAAGATCAAGTCGCTTTTGCAGTTTCTCTTTGGCCATAAATGGATAAGTTTTGAAGAGGAAATTGCCTGCTTGTACTCAGCGCCAAAGCCATCTTTGGGGGGAGCAGTCTTTCTACCTGAAAGAATGGTGAAGACAGGTGTGTATGGGGGAGAATCAGTCATCGTTTCTCTGTAAGCAGTAATGATTTCTGCTAGAGCCGGAGAATTTCCTGCCAGCCAAAGTTCATCCTTTTCATTACAGGGCAGAAATGAACGGACTTCATGTCCAATGATAAGCCAGCCCTGATATACTGCTTCATCTGCAGCGGGTTGAATTTCATGCAAGATGGAATGATTCAGGATGAAATATCGCTTTTGTTCCACGCTGGGAGTAGTTGTCATGCTCTCATCAGGGGAGCGATCAAGATACTCTACAGTTATAAGACCATTTTTAATGAAAGCTTTAGGAGGTCCAATGCGGTCACCGAGCCAGATCCCGTTTATTCCCCGAAATTTCCCGTTTTCAAGAAGTGCGGCTCCGAGATAAAAAAATGTGCCGCTGCCGCCACCCTGGTAAGTCAGAAATATAACAGCGTCCTCATTCCCGTCATTGTTTAAATCGTTATATGCAGTTTCTCCGAATAATGCGACCTTGGTTTTACTGGCTGAACCAGGGGCAGCCTGCCATTCTGCCCGGCCATTTTCAAGCTGTATCCAATCATTTTCTAAGAGATAGGATGCACTTGCAGGACTATTCGCGGACAACGCGTCCGGCCCGGGAGAACGGCTTTCCAATTTTGCACATGAGAGCCCACCGCCAAATAGCAGAAGGCTTACAGCAATGACCTGGAAGTATACTCTGTTGTTCACTGCAATTTGCCGAAGTTATTGATAGGGCATTACCTGGATTTTCTGTGTGCCCGCCTGGATGGCCGTGACCCCCTCGCGGGGAATGACACCCATGGCCATAGCCACCTTGTCTTCTATGGGCATGGCAGACATGGTTTTCATGGCAATAATCTCTGCAGTCCCGTCTTGAAGCGTAACCTTGAGAAGGGAATTCAATAAATCCATAGAATAATGACTTTGCGCGGGCTTCATAATTCATCCTCTGGCAGCTGCTTTTTTAAATATTATAACCATATAATAATATTAATAATTCTATCATAATAAATTATAGACGCAAGTAATATCATCAGCAGTACTGGTTCAGAAACCCGGGCTAAACCTTTAGAAATAGAGGGGCTGCGACAAATGAATTAGCATTAAAAATGGAAATCAGCTAAATTAACGTAAAGAAATTCCATCCTTGGAAGGGGTGGCAGATATGATTGAACCTCATAATGAAAAGTATTTTCATTCTCTAACGCAGGTTAGAGAGCCGGCCAGAAAGTTGTGTGAATATTTACTGGCTGCAACCGCTTGTGATGAAACGGCGGTGATGTATGCCCTGGACCGCCAGGATAATCTGCGCTCAAAAGGCTACGACCCTTTGATCGGCATGCTGCTGCTCGATGCAGGTGCTATAACCAAAAAGGATCTTGGCAAAGCCCTGAAACTGCAGGATATAGACAGGCTTGCCAACTCTGCAATTTTCCACTCTCTCCCCAAAAGCGTTATCGGTACTATCCATTCAAAGTCAGAAAGGCTTACATTTGCACCTAATGAAATAATCTATCGCCAAAATGACGGTAGTGATTTTGTTTACGTCATATTGGAGGGGACTGTCAACCTGTCCCACAAGCCTGAATCGGGAAGAGAGATTGATCTCGCTGTTCACAGAGTTGGTGAAGTCTTCGGGGAAATGAGCCTTCTTACCGATAGCCCCAGGTTTGTAACAGCAAGAGCTATGGAGAAAACAAGCATTTTTGCCGTGCCGCGGATAGTCTTTCTTGATTTATACCGGGAATATCCGGAGGCATCACAAGCTGCAATACGAAAATGGTTTAGTGCGATGCTTGAAGGACGCGAGCAGAGCCAGATCTACCAGGATCATCATTACAGTGAACTCATGACAAAAATGGATTCACGCCCCTGCATTCCATTAATCGGTAGTTCGAAAAGGGCCCAAAAACTTCGAAGCCAGGTTGATTCTATCTGCCGATCCTCCAGTTCTATTCTGCTTGTCGGCGAGCCAGGCTCCATGAAGTCCAGGATTGCCCAATATATTTACGAACACGGTAATGCCAATGAGGGGTCATATATTATTTTCGATCCTGATACGGTCCCACATTTTGTTTCTAAAGGTCTGCAGCACGAGAAAGGGACTGTTTATTACCGGGAGCTGGAGCAGATTGGAGCTCTTTTTGGCTATGACCTTGAAACCCATGGTCGTACGTTTGTGCCTTGGCAGGGATTTTTAAAGCTGGCCCATAATGGGACACTTGTCATTAAAGACGGCTCAAGGCTTGAACCAAAGGTCCAGAGGATGCTGCTTGAATATTTTTTGACCGGCATGTTCTATCCTTTAGGGGCTGAACGTCCGGCCCAGGCGTCAACCCAGGTAATAATAAATGTTGTCGATGATCTTGCTCTTGAAAATACACTCTATGAATATCTGGCAACCGATCATGTTCGAATAGAACCATTTCTTAGCAGAAAAAGGGACCTCAAAGAGATTATCAACCTCCTGCTTGAAGAAATAGGGCGCGAAAAGCGTAAACCTCCGATGAAGATGGAACCGGAGGCTTTGAATAAAATGATGGCCTACAACTGGCCGGGGAATTTTAGAGAACTTGAAGAGGTTGTGGCACGCTCTATCAGTTTTGCCAAAGGAAGCGTTATTGCGGCAGAAGATGTCTTTATCGGCAAGGTACCGATAACCGGCAAGAACGCCTTTAATCTTCTTTCAGTAAAATTTATCAGAAACTTTTTCCAGAGTCCGTTTTATCCTATTGTGCCCCAGATCGTAGTGGCCGGCATGTTTGCTTTTGTGGTTATCCATGGTATCTGGGGAAATCCCTCTCCAGAGTCCAATATTTCGCTATTGCTGGTCTGGGCCAATTGGGAACCCCTCCTCATATTGAGTTGTCTGTTCCTGGCAAGAATATGGTGCAGTTTCTGTCCCATTGGTTTTTTCAGTAATATGGTCAGGAAACTGAAAATGAAACGCTGGAAGATCCCGCCAAATTATTTGAATGTAGGTTTTTTTGTCGCTGCTGTCGGATTGGCCATCATTTTCTGGGCCCAGGCGGCACTGCATATGTTTGAGAGACCGACTGAAACAGCATGGCTGCTAATCGCCATGCTCGGCTCTGCGATTCTTTTTGCCTTGCTTTTTGAAGGAAGGGTCTGGTGTCGATATGTCTGTCCCCTGGGTCAGATGGTAGCAACCTTTGCCAGAGTTTCGATTGTTGAAGTAAGGGCCAACTACAATTACTGCAGTCATGAATGTACAAGCTATGACTGTTTTACCGGTCGTGATGATATACCTGGTTGTTCCATGGCAAAGGGCCCCTTTGCCATGGACACCAACCAGGATTGCGTGTTGTGCGGTAACTGCATGAAGGCCTGCCGGAATGAGGCTGTTCGGTTCAATCTCAGACCGCCTGGGTGGGAGCTTTGGCATGCCCGTTCAGCTGATCTTGCCATGACCCTTTT
>JAUXHH010000081.1 GCA_030621655.1 Desulfobacterales bacterium | reverse complement strand
AGGGTCAGGGATACCCCGACGATAAGTATCTTTTTGTTGGTCACATAGACGCCGCCGAACTGGTATGTGGTCGTCTCTATGAGCTGGGGAAAACTGAGTCTGCGTGCTCCAAGAATGGCAAGATTGCCGGTCTCAAGAATGATGCCGATCATAAGACCTGTAATGGCGGCAGAGGCCCGGGGTGCCTCACGCAGAGGCCTATATCCCACCCGTTCGATGAATATCCCCACAAAGGAGGTGAAGAACATTGTAAAAATGATGGTCAGAATGAGGATCAGCCAGCCGGGCAGGGGGATGCCGGTCATGGCGACAAACCCGAGCAGGGCTGTCGCCACGCCGAAACCGATATATGCGCCAACCATAAAGATATCGCCATGGGCAAAGTTGAACAGCATCAGGATGCTGTACACCATGGAATACCCCAGGGCGATCAGGGCGTAGAAACTGCCCCACTGTAAGGCGTTTACAATGTTTTGGAGAAAAAGATCCATCAGGGATTAATTAGGACAGACGGATTTGTAAAATTCGTATTCTCCCTTGTCGCTGATCTTGACAATGACAGCGCACTTTATTGGATCTCCTTCTTCCGTGAATGTCATATCCCCGGTGATGCCCTTGAAATTCTTGATCTGCGCCAGGGCATCACGGACCGCCTTGCGGTCTTTCTTGATTTTGCCTGTAACTTTGCCGGAGTTTTCAATGGCCTGCTGAGCAAGGCGGAGAGAATCCCAGGTCAGAGCTGCAACATCATCCGGAATGTATCCGTATGTCTTTTCATAGCGGTCGATAAATTCCTTGGTTGCTCCCTTGGCCCCGGCAGCAGCATAATGAGAGGAAAAAAAGAGGCCGTAGCAGTCCTTACCGCAAAGTGTAACAGTCTCGGCAGAACCCCAGGAGTCGCTGCCGACAATGGGGCCGGTCCAACCGAGTTCGTGGGCCTGCTGCACAATCAGGGCAACTTCATTATAGTACTGGGGCGTAAAGAGCACCTGGGCTCCAGATTTACGGATCTTGCTCAGCTGCGAACTGAAATCTGCGTCTTTGGTGGTGAAACTTTCATAAGCGACAACAGAACCGGCTCCATGGATTTTTTCCCAGGCAATTTTGAAAAATTCTGCAAGCCCTTTGGGATAGTCGCTGGCAACGTCATAGAGAACTGCAGCCTTGGTAAAGCCGAATTCCTCTGTGATAAAATTCGCCAGAACCGGTCCCTGGAAAGGATCAAGGAAGCAACCCCGGAAAACAAAGGGACGGTCCTTGGTGGAATCAGGATTCGTTGACCAGGGGGTAATCATGGGAGTCTCGTAGTTGTTTGCCACATCACCGGCAGGAACGGCCTGCTTGGAAGACTGGGGACCAATGATAATCATTACCTCATCCTCAGTAATCATCTTGGTGTTGGCCTTGACTGCAGACTCTGCCTTGGACTCGTTATCTTCAATCACCAGTTCGACTGGATATTTCTTGCCGCCCACCTCAATGCCGCCTGCCTTGTTGATATCCTCAAGCCACATCCGGGCAGCATATTTCGTGCCTTCACCAACCTTGGGGATATCCCCGGTTATAGGGGCATTTATGCCCACCTTGACAATGGTTTTGCGCCCAAAGGCCCAAGCATTGACAGATAAAACCAGAACAGCGATAAGCCCCAAAACAATACCCTTGATTAAGCGTTTCATTTTCTCTCCTTTCTTTGTGTGATAAAAGTGAAGTATTGGAAATCACCCTCTATTTATAGAGTTAAATGTAACACAGCGTTTTTGTACCTTTAATTCCATTCAGTTTACAACTGAAAAATACTTATCAAGCATGATGGGTATTTATACTTACATGAAAAAAGATAAAAAAACAATTTTGTAAGTTGCTGACTGATTATATTTGGACGATGTGCATTGAAAATTATTTCTATTCTGGTGTTTGGCATCTTTTGTCTGCAGGTGAGAATATTCTGTGGTATTTTTATAGTTTATCTCAACCAATGATTTACAGGTATGCGATATGTCCAAACCGGGTGCGTGGGTTCTTATCTTGATGTTCAGTTTTATTTCGGCCGGGACCTGCCTGGCAGAAAGTATGAGCTTGTATGCCATGGGGATTCGCTATGGCACCAATGATGGCATTGACAAAAAAACCGACCTGAAACGATACGAAGCGTTTGGTGTATTCAATTTGCCCTGGAGCTGGCAGCTTGCTTCGAATATTGATCTCGACACACGGCTTATAACCAGTGCAGGCATGCTGGATGGCGAGGGTGATGCGGGTTTTATCGGTACGCTTGGTCCGGGAATCTGCTTTACGGACAGGAACAAGCGATTTACCCTGGAATTTTCGGGGGGAGTCGCACTTCTTCCTGATTACAGATTGGGGGATGAAGATTTCGGTGGTCCGGTGCAGTTTACCTTTGATGTCGGCATCGGTGTTCGTCTTTTCAAGCATCTTGGCCTGGGTTACAGGATTCAGCATTTCTCGGATGCAGCTCTTTGGGGCTCGGACAACAGGGGTGTGGATATGCAATTGTTCGAAATAAGCTACAGATTTTTAAATTTATAAAAATCAGGGATGGGGAAGTTCTGCGATAATACTGTAGAACTTTTTCATGACTTCCGGTGGGACCTCGCTATACCAGTGGCCGGTGACAAGAGATACAGCATAGAACAGAAGAAAGGTCGTGATTACAGCAGCCGGCAGCAGCAGGATGGAGTTTTTCTTTCTGCCGGGTAATGCCAGTGTCAGGCAGTCATCAACAGGGCAGACGGAAACACACTCGGTGCAGCCGATGCATTCGCCGGTGCGTATGGTTTTCTTTGAGGTTAATGTGATTGAAGCCGGGCAGATTTTTTCGCACTTCTTGCAGTCAACACAGGTTTCCTGGTCCCGCTTAATCTGGAATGGACTAACAAGTGCAAGCAGTCCAAGCAGTGCTCCGTAAGGACAGAGATATCTGCACCAGAAGTTGCGGATAATAAAAGAGATGGCAACCAGGGAAAGCATGATGCCGGCAGCCAGCCCGGAGGGAGTCAGAAAGAAGAGAAGCATCTTGGCATCAACTGCCAGATTGTAAGGGGAGGTATGAAAAGACTCGATCTGATCCAGCGTCATTTTCCAGGCGATGAGATAGAGAAAGAAAAATAGCAGCAGATATTTCAGGGATAAAAGCGGCAGGTCAAGCCAGATTGGAGGCTTCCAGAGGATTTTAAGTTTTCTGCCTGTTTTTTCCGCCAGGTTTGAAGCAAAACCAACGGGGCAGATCCAACCACAAAAACCTTTGCGCAGCAGAAGTCCGATACACAGGGCTGCCAGGAAAATGGTGAGACCTGCCGGGTGGATCATATCGTAATGGCCGCTTAATATAAGCCGCTTTAAACCTACAAGAGCGCTGATGGGCAGAAAGGCCTCCACCGATGGGGGTCTGGGTACATAGGTCGATGACTGGCCTGTACCCCAGAGATAGAATAGGTAGTAGCGGTATCCTCCATACAGGCAGAAAAGAGCGAACCCTGCCTGGATAAAGGTCCTGAGCGTTTTAATCCATTCGGGTCGGATAAGATTGGCATATGATGTGCTGCCCTGTTTCATGCAGCCATCATACCTTAACGGATCAGGCCTGGCTTTGACATAAATCAAGTCTTGGTTTTTTAAGGGGACAGATTTGAAATCTGTCCCCAGGAGAGTGCTGCTCCGGCTGCCCGTTAAAAAGTATACCGACTCCATGCCGGCTCCGCTCTCCCCCAAAGAGGATAGTAATGAGCATGCCGGCCAGCAATAACAGACCAATGATGAATATAACAAGGTTATCTTTTTTCATTTTGTCTTATATTAGTAGGCACAACCCTTTTCGGCTTCTCGCGACGAACTTGATGAGAAACCCGGGCTAACCTCTGATTGAAGGACACTGGCATTGTATTTGGCAGAGCATACCATAAAAGGGAGGAAAAAGTATGTGCTCAGAGACTCCCGGTTTGATCCTGATTCCAGTTGCTGGGAGAGCAGGGATCTGTATGATCTGGGCAACTCGCCCTGGGATTATATAATATATCCTGGCGGCAATTCATTCTATATTGACGAGAGGGTCACTGAGCAGCTTGATGCACAGGGCGTTGCATACGATTTATGCGAACTCGATGAACTTCTCTGGAAATTTGTCAGGCAGGAGATCAGGCAGAAATTGGAGCCGTTCCACTGCCGTGGTTTTAGAACAAGGCGTCAAAAAGAAAAAAGAGAAAAACCTGGGGAACAGCAGTTCCAGGTATTTGATAAGCGGCGTATTTATTATCTTCGCTCTGGAGTTGTTGACCAGCGCAGGATTGACAGGGTGCCGCTCAGAACTTTTTCAGTGCTTCTGAGTAAGTCAAGGGATGAGATAGAGCAGTATTTCATGCAGCTTGAAAAATGCCTAACTCCAAGGGAGTACAAAGAATACGTCTATGTGATCTTTGATCTTCAGCGTCGCTTTGCCGGTTTGTCTGCGCATTTAATTCCCCACGCCCTGGACCAGGATGAATTAGACAAGAATTTTATCAAGGATCTGTGCAGATTGCACAGCGATAAATTTTTCTGGGCCGGTTTTCAGCAGAAAAAAAGATTGCATGAGTATCTTGTAAGATATGCGGTCATGTTCTTTGATTATGAGTTTGACGGAGGTTCTGCCTGGGAAGAGTATCTGCAGGATTTCATCAATTCGAAACGATTTCACAGGCCTCCAGTTCCACGGTCAAGTGTTCCGATCAGTGAGGTTGTTGAAATCTTTGGAGTGGCTGAAAAAGAACTCCATGCAATGAATAAAAACGATTTGACAAAGTTGTACAGGCAGAAGGCGCATGAGCTTCATCCTGACAAAGGAGGGGAACATGATGAGTTTGTCAGGCTTTGCGAGGCGTATGAGGAGTTGTTGAGGAAGAAGAGGTGAAATGAGCGATCAGCAATAAGCTTTCAGCATTCAGTTTTAAATTCTTAATTTGTATTTCCCAAATAATGTTCTAAGTTTTTTGAAATGGACTGATCTGATTGGATTTTTATGGAGTAAATAATCCGCCTGGCAGGGTACACGAACTCTGTCGCAATGGGGAACAAAAAAAATGAGCAATGTGAAAAATATATATTCCTGTGTACTCTATCAACCATGACAAAGGAAGAGCAGAAAGAAATATGCGATGTCTGCGGAGGTGCCGGGCAGATCAGTTTTTTTCAGGGGGTGAGCAGATTTCTGCTTTCAACCGAGGAGTGTTCAGAGTGTGCCGGCACGGGCTATCAATTGAATTCAATAAAGGATCAAACAGAAAACTCCAATACTTCAAAAAACAAAAAAAGGCAGGGCTGAATTGACCCTGCCTCTATTACCAGCTGCATGTTATCCCGGCCCGGTAAATTTCCTTCCACAGCTTTCACATACATTTCCGCTGTCTGCGATGCTGTTATCCAGTCAGGTTAAAGTTGAAACAACTATTCCAATATATGGTGCCAGGTCAGGAACAAGACATAAAAAGGCGGTATTGGGCAGGAGTCCTATGAGTAACAGTGCCGGATATGAATAGTAGGGAAGGGGACTGCCAATGAAATTAAAACTATAGGTTTCCGCTTTTTGCAGGAGAAAAAGATCACTTAAAAAGGCCTCGCCCTCTAACATGAATTCAGCAAGGTACCAGGGGATGACGATAAGTCCGAAAACAATAAGGCCAACCGGGTTGAAGAGCAATTGAAAATTTTTTTCCATTTTTTCTGCAGGGTAAAAAATGCAAAACTTACAGCTAAAGGAAGCAACATGGCAATAGATCCTTTTGTGAGAACTCCCAGAGCTGCAAACATGAATGACCAATATATATACCTCTTATTGCCGCTGTGATAAAACCTGTAAATATTCAGCAAAGTCAGGGTCAGAAAAAGGTTGATTATGGTCTCCGGGGTAGCAGCCCTGCCAATAATGGTGACAAGAAAAGAAGAAGCCATAAACAGGGCGGCATACCAGGCTGACCTGGTATCGAAAAAGCGCCTGGTAAAAAGAAAAATTGAGGCTGTCCAAAGAAGGGCTGCCATAGCGGATGGCAGCCGTAGTGCAAATTCATTGAGTCCGAGAATTTTTACGCTTGCAGCCTGAGCCCAAAAAAATAGAGGGGGGGTGGAAAAAAGGTATGCCATTCAATAAAGCAGAGGTGAAATCATTGTTTGCCAGCATTTCCCGTGTCACCTCACTATAGGCACCCTCATCGGCATCAAAAAGTGGCAAATTGCCTAAATGGGCAAAAAAGCTAAGGAAAAGCAGGAGGAGTAAAATTGGAAGATACTTGGAAATGCTGAATTTTTCTGACTTCATTGGGGCCTCGAACCCGGGATTTGTAAATTAGACTTCATGTACTGTCAAGGGGGCAGCACTGCCCAGTATACCATGGGCCATGTCAAGATGTCCGACAGCGTTCCATTTGAGTCCCAGCAGGCTGCAGCCGTATGAATCCATAGCCACAGGGTCATAACCGGCCGCAAGGCGGTTGGGTGGAGGGTCGCATGTCGGTCCCCAGAGATGTGCCTCCTGCATTCCTATAGTTGCATCAAGCAAAGTGAAATCAGGAGTTCTGTATCGATTCAGGTCAAAGACAGCCTCTTGTATATTCTGATGAAAAGCTGCTTTTTTCCAGTGTCCACCCTGCTGATAATGTGCCGGAGGAACAAGGCCCATCATGTTTTTCATTGTCAGCGTGACTCCCGCCAGGCTGTGAGCCTTTAATACCGGGACAGAGATGAGAAAACTCTCAAATACAATCCTGGGCAGGTACATTTCTGGCCAGCGGCCGCATTTGCTGTCCTGCATATGAACAAGGGGGGCCTCGTTCAGGTCCAGGAGGGTGACACCGGTCCTGTCAGCCAGCTTGCTGTACCCCAATATATCAAATATCTGCCAGGTATTTTTTGAACTGGAGCCGCACCCTTCTCCAATGATTATCTCCAGGTGGGGGAGAGACGCATGGATAAAATCCACGAGTGCAGCTATGAGTTCAACCGGGGTTGTTATCGGTGGCTTCAGGGGTTCGACAAGATTGGGCTTGATGATGATTTTCTTTTCTGCAGCGAGCCTGTCAGGCAGACCAGTTGCATCAAGCAGGCGGGGCACACTTTCCTGCCATGAAGTAAATAAAGAGGTATAGACTGTGCTGTTATTCCTATATGATTCAGGCATTTAGACTTTGGCGCTATATGGTGCCTTATTGATCAAAGTTATTATTTTTGCTGTTTCATTATTGCTTCAAGTCCAAGTCGGAGG
>JAUXHH010000108.1 GCA_030621655.1 Desulfobacterales bacterium | reverse complement strand
CCAGGCCTTTCTGGAACGCCTCAATCCTGGCACCGCGTTTCCTGGCCGGGGCATTCTGTTCAGGACCGGCAGTGATGATTATCATCTTCCTGATTGTCCGAAAGGTTTCCAAGGTTGAGATCGACAACAAGGCAATTTTCAAAATTGCCGAACTGGTCGCCTATGCCATGGGCATAAATCTGTTCCTGCTGGCCGCCGAATTTTTCAAGGAATTCTACTCCGGTTCCATTCACCTGGCACCCATGAAGTATCTCTATTTCGGACTGCACGGTCACAATGGACTGGTTCCCTGGATGTGGGCCGCAATGATCTTCAACATAACCGCCTTCTTCCTCTTCCTGAGTCCCAAAACCAGGGAGAATATGTTCACCCTCAATATTGCCTGTGTGCTGATCATTATCGGGGTCTATATCGAAAAGGGAATGGGCCTCACAGTCCCCGGCTTTGTGCCAGGCACCCTGGGTGAGATCTACGAATACGCCCCAACATTTATTGAGAAGGCTGTTACAGTCGGGGTCTGGGCCTCCGGAGCGCTCATTTATACCCTGCTGATGAAATTCGCCATCCCTATCTATACCGGAGAACTGCGCTTCTATACCAAGGAAACAAAGCAGTAAAGAAATATTCCACTACTTGGCTAACACAAAAAAAGGCAGGGTGTCTCCCCTGCCTTTTTCTTTGGATCGGTGACCATGTAATTTAATATTGGTAATCCATAGCGCTTTCTCACCCTGCATAACCAATGCAGCCATCTGTTCCGATCCTTTGAAATTTTCAGCAGCAGCTAAAGTTTGGATACCTTTGATATCACTTTTTTCATCTCCAACTGGTGATATGGCCAACAATTTATCTGGTCATATCACAAAATCATCCAAATCCCCATGTTCCCCAGAATACGGATTATTGTTTAACGATTCAAAACAACTCGACATTTTCATATTTATCCAAAATGGCACGTGTTTTGCTTTTTTTTATACAAAACCAGCTTTCCCATAAACAGAGGATTAAAGGAAATAGCTAACAGAATACTGCTGCAGGAGGTTACAAAATGACAGAACATGCAAAACAATTTCAGGAACGGGAAATGATGACCTTAGGTATGGCTTTCATGGGATTTCTAATGGGAGGCGGGGCGATATTAGGCATATGGTTCCTTAGTGGCTGGTTACAGGTACTTTCTCACATGATGGGTTAATTTTTAGCTTGATTTTTATATATTGGACGAAGAGGGTGATGTCCTTTAAAGAGGGGTGGTTTGATACATAAACCACCCCTCTTTTTTATATCCGACACAAATAACCACCTTTTGCTTCAAATCTTCATTTAATGGAGATCACGGCTCTAAACCAAGCGCCTGCCGTTTTGTCCTGATCCGCTTATCAATAAGTTCAGCAGCCTTGAATGGGTCCGGCTCAATGCCGAAGCAGGCACCGAGGAGACTGTCGAGTCCTTCAATAGCCAGGTTGGTCACCATTTCGGAGCCGGTAATGTTGGGAGGATGGCCGAGGTGTGTGTAAATGCCGGAGGCAACACAGTAGGTGCCAATGGCGGCGGCTTTCTCCGAATACCATTCCGGGGATGACCCGGCCAGCGGCAGGTCGGAAATATCTGTCCCAAGTTCATTGGCAAGGAGGGCGGCAAGTTGCAGTATTCGCGCATTATCAACACAACTGCCCATATGGAGGACCGGAGGAATACCTAAAGAACCACAAATCTCCTTGAGGCCCGGTCCCGCCATATCAATAGCCTCCGGAACCAAAAGTCCTGCCTTACCGGTGGCGGTGGTAACACAACCCGTCACCAGTACCAGAATATCTTTTTTGATGAGTTCTTTGGTCAGGTTGACATTGCAATAATCCTGTTTGTACTTGGGATTATTACAGCCGACGATGGCAACCGCTCCCCTGACCTTCCCTGCCTTGATCGCATCAATTAATGGCGTCAGGGTGCCGCCCAGTGCAGCCAGGAGGGCTTCGTTTGAAAATCCGGTAACCAGTTCAATCGTCCCTTGGGGGATTTCAACCCGATCTTTATTGCGTAATGGAAAACGCTCAATGGCCATACGAACAACCTTACGCGCCTGAGCCATACCGTTATGCATCTCAAATTTTACATGCTCGGCCCCGGTAAATTTTGCCTTGTCGGCGGTGGTGATCATCTTGGTGTGGTAACAATCTCCAACAGTTACCAGGCTGGGCATGATGCACTGATAATCAACGACGATGAGTTCTACCGCGCCGGTGACGATAGCCAACTCTGTCATCAGATGGTTTCCAGCCATGGGAATGCCTTGGCGCATCATCAACTCATTGCCTGTACAACAAAGTCCTGCCAGGTTGATGCCGGCAGCTCCTTTTTCCTTGGCTAAGGCAATGAGTTCAGGGTCGTTGACCGCTTCGACAATTTTCTCTGAGACAATAGGGTTATGGCCATGTACCAGGATATTGACCTGATCCTCTTTGATAACACCGAGGTTCGCTTTGGATTTTCTGGGGCTTGGCGTTCCGAACAGAATATCCGAAATCTCAGTGGCGATCATTGAGCCGGCCCAGCCATCGGCCAGACAGGTACGGGCACTGTGCAGCATGGTGTTGGCAGCATCATTGTCACAACCCATATGGGTGCGGTGCATCATCTCGGCAATTTCACGATCAACGCCACGGGGGGTAATGCCAAGATTTTTCCATATTTGCTTTCGTTTTTCCGGAACCCGGCATAAAAAAGAAAGCTCTGTACGGAGGCTGCCGTAGTTTGAATAAAATTCATCGCTTAAATCCTTGGCAACATCCAGGATTGAGCGCCCTTCGGTGGCAAGCCCCAATTCATTGGCAATGCGGAGCAGCTTGGCTTCATCCTTGATGGTATAATCCTTGGTGAGTCCGTGTGCCACGGCATGCAGGGCTTCGATACAATCACGACCATGGTCGGAATGACCGGCAGAGCCCCCGGTCACAAAACGGCCAAAATTACGGGCAACGACCACATCGGCATTGGCACCGCAGACACCCAAGGGAGCTTTCTTGCTGATCCGGCAGGGCCCCATGGTGCAGTTTCGGCAGGAGAGACCGAGTTCGCAGAAATTGCAATGTGGCGTCTGTTGTTTTAGCCTGTCCCAGGCCGTCTCAACACCATCCTTTTTTGCCTTGATAAGCATGGCCCGGGCATCCTGATGTATTGACATCTTTTCTACATTAAATTCTTGTTCTTCTGCCATGATCGTTCCTCCTGTATTAATCATTGTGACCAACCGCAGATTATCCATAACATCGTGAATAATCCGGATTATAAAAAACGGATTTCAATCATTAGATTTTGCACTGAAAAAAAGCAACCGTCAATGTGGAAAGAAAGACGAAAAAGTAAGGAGAAAAACTAGTCAGTTTGAAGGTAAGCGTTCACCAGATAAGCGCTTACAGGCCTGAGTTGTTTCGATCTCTTCCGCCCTTAGTGAGCGATTACGTTTGAAGTGAGTGCAGGTAGGTCTGCAGGTTTACTTTTTTATTGGTGATGGAGAGCTTCTTGCGAAGACTCGCCCGGTAGGTTTCAATTGTAGTCTGGGAAACTTTCAGCAGGTCGGCGATTTCCTTTGTGGAGTGACCGTTCCGGATAAAATCGGCAATTTGGATTTCACGCGGGGTTAAATTGCGGGCCTTAGCGGTCAATTTCTGGGAAAAAGATGAGGTGATCTGCTCCAGATTATTCTTGATTATTTTGATAAAAACACTTTCTTCACTACTGGCAAGCCGCATGGACAGACGATCCAGATGAGGCATGACCAGTTCGTTAATGGTAGCCAACATTTTCCCTTCCAGATCCTGCCTGGCATCACCACACTGTCGCAATAAAACCTTCAAGGCGGTGTTAGCTTCTGCAAGCTCCAGGGTCTGCTGTTCAAGCTCGCGGTTGGCTTCAACCAGTTCCGCCGTTCGTTCGGCAACACGTTTTTCAAGTTCATCGTGGGCTCGACGCAATGCCTCTTCGGCATTTTTACGTTCTGTAATATCCCGGACAATTCCTATGCTATTCCACTGCCCCTTGATTTTGATAGCAGATAGAGATAGCCCTATGGGAAATTCCGTTCCATCCCTGCGCGCCGCTGTCAGTTCGATAATGTTCTTGATAAATGGTCCATGTCCCTCTGCCTTGAACCTTTGAAAGCCTTTACGATACTGGGCATGGTATCTTTCCGGTGCCATCAGAAGATGAAGTTCTTTGCCAATGGCTTCCTCAACGGTGTAGCCAAAAATTCTTTCTGCCGCCGGGTTCCAAAAAACAATCTTCCCCCGGCCATCGATCATGACTATGGCAGCTGTGGCGGCATCGGTTATGGTTTTGTATTTCTCTTCACTTTCGCGTAATTTCTCCTCGGTTCTCTTCCTATTACTGTCAAGGGATTCCAGCTTGGCAATCTGTTGACGTAACAGTGCCAATTCTCTTATTGCATTTTGTTCTTTTTTTGATTGGCTGCCCATCATCGTATAAAAGTAATACCACTATCTACTTGCGCCATCTCCTCTCCCAACAGGATCAATGACCTCAAATATCCAAGTAATATCATACATAAAATTGACTAAATTCCTCTGATGGCTCACGATCCGAATAGATGTAAACAGAAGTACCTATTGGATCAATTACGGAAAAACCACGATCTCCCCAGGGATGATCTTCTAACGGCATTGCCTCTTGTAAACCTGCATCCATTAAACGCTTATATTCTGCATCTACATCGTTAACCTGAAAATTCAAGGTGATTCCCGTGCCGGTGTATGTCTCCATTTCACCTTGTGGTTCCATAAACTGAATTGTGGCACCCGCTTCACCAATACTCATATTAAGATACCAGCCACAATCAAAGGTAATTTTTGCTGAGAAGTATCTTTGGTAAAATTGCTTACAAGCTGTGACGTTATTTGTACAGAAACAGGTTGATAATTCTATTGTATTCATAATTATTTATCCCTGGGTGAGATGAAATTGTATTGTTCCTTCTGTCTTTTCACTTTTGGTATACTAAGAAACACGAGAGTCATTTAAGCGCTACTCTAATGTGCAGGTCAATCCTCTCTTTACCGGAGTTTCCTTTGTAAGATTTATTTCTTCATCAAAATGGTAAATGGTCAGGTCATCACCCTCTTTAAGTATATACGTGACACTCTCCTTTAATATTTCAAACTCGAGCAGCCGGTTTTGGACCGTCAATTTGAAATTCAACCGACAGGCCTTTTCCGGCAGTTTCGGCATAAAAGAAATTCGGCCGTCCCAATCACGTAAACCGGCAATTCCGTATACAATTGCCATCCACGTTCCACCCATGGAGGCAATATGCACTCCATCCTTTACGTTGCCACCCACATCGGCAAGATCCATAACAAGGGAATATCTGAAATAGTTCCTGGCCTTTTCATCGTATCCCAACTCCCAGGCAAGGATGCTTTCAATACAGGCTGACAGGGAGGAATCCCCGGTGGTCAGAGGATCATAATAGTCGAAATTACTCTTCTTCTGCTCCAAGGTGAATTCGTGGCCGAGCAGGTACATGGCCAGCGTCACATCTGCCTGTTTAATGACCTGGTAGCGATAGATGACAAGCGGGTGAAAATGGAGAAGAAGGGGATATTTTTCCAGAGGGGTGTTTTCAAAATCCCAGACCTCTTTATTGAGAAAATCATCGTCCTGGGGATGAATGGACTTTTCCTCATCAAAGGGGATGTACATGGAGTCAGCAGCTTTTTGCCACTCCTCTATTTCACTTTCTTTGAGTCCCGTATCGTGAACCAATGCTGCATAGAGTTCACCGTTTTTCTCCCGCAGGGTTTCGACGGT
>JAUXHH010000236.1 GCA_030621655.1 Desulfobacterales bacterium | reverse complement strand
CAAAGGTTTGAATATGTAAATATCTTTTATTATATCCGTATAATTAAAATATAAGAATTATTTTCAGAAATGCCAGTAAAAGAGAGTGTGGAAAGATATTGTTGTGCTCTTTAACCTTCTTATAATATTGAGAAAATGAAGAATGCCGAAGAGTTATGTCTAGGAATCTTACCTTTACAAAACTTCTTGAAAAGCATCGATGGGAGCACCACAGATTGGACATTTTTCAGGGGGGCTGTCCGTACTTAAATAGCCGCAGAAGCTGCAGACAAAATAACAGGCATCATTATCAACATGAACATCCTTACTATCCTGGGAGTAAAAGGAACGTAGCCTGGTTTCCACTGCCCGCAGCTGCGAGAGTGCATGCAGCAGGGCCGGTCTTTCAGCAGCGGCATTGTTAATAAGTTCTGAGTAGTTCTCCAGTATGGTCAGCACCTCTTCTTCAAAGATAGATGACAGATACGCATCAGATGTGTCAACTCTGCCGATCAGGCTGTTGAAGAGGCGGTGGGCCTGCACAGCTTCGGAGGCGGACATGGCCCGCAGGAAGCGGGCCACCTCAGGTCTGCCTTCTTTAGCCGCCTTGCGGGAGTATATTTTTCTGCGGGCTGCAGCTTTTGAAAGTCGGGCAAAGGCCTGGGCAAGAGACTGGTTGGTTTTCGTGTCAGACATAAGTTAAGCCATGGATTATAAAACAATCCTGAAAAAAGCTTCAAATTCCCCGGTTGCTGTCGGTTTCAAGTCGATGGTCTGCAGCTTAATCTGAGATGTCATTGAGGGAATCTTCTCTCTCTCATCCGTGCCAATCAAATAGATCTGGCTTGTGAGAATTGTTTTTCCATCCTGCAACACCTTGTAGTGGATATGGGCAGGCCGGGGATTGTAGGCGCCTGGGACAAGTGTCCTGAAAAAGAAAGTGCCGTCAGTATCTGTTATTGCCGCACCCCAGTATTGGAAAAGAGGGTCTCTCTCCCCCGGAGTGGAGTCTCCGGGATGTTTGTATCTGCCCTGGGGGTCGGTCTGCCAGATCTCAATTATAACACCTGCACGGGGTTTACCCCCGGTGCTCACAGCCATACCGGACAGGTTCAGGATATCGCCTGCGGCAACTCCGGTTTGCCCTTTAACCTGTATCAGGTCGTTGTCAATATCCTGTTGTTGGGTGACCGGGTAAAAGGGACCTTCATAATCTGCAGGGGTCTTTATCAGCTGATCCTCTGCAAAAGTATTCTGCACCATCAGGCAGAAGGAAGCCAGCAGGGCAATAAGGATTATATTGAGAAATTTATGTTTCTTCATGTCTACACCAGCCAATAGCTATTTTTTACCATGTTGCTGAAGAATTCCGTCGATTTCCTCCATGGTGAATTTGTTGAGTTTAATAATAGTGGCCTGGGAGCGGTACGCAGGAGGAAGGATATTGCGTGCATCCTCTTTGGTCTCTGTTTCAATGGTTATCCATGCCTTGTGCACCCCATCGGTACAGCCCCAGTCGGCTTTCGTTGCAAAATGGGAACCGTAATTCAGAAAGCTTTCAACTACCTGGGCGCAGGCCAGCAATTCTTCTTCGTGAGGCACTTCAATGAGGAATTTTGGCATAGTGCTACCTCCTGAATAAAATTTTTATAATGAACAGTTTTTATTTCGTTATAGTGAAAAGTATAAGAATAGTTTTGGAAAATACCAGATTCCTTATGGTATTTTTCCGGTAAAAAGGAAACGGATCATTTTTTTTCTTCCCCTGTACCGTCCAGGACGGTACGGATTTTATTTGCCAGGGAGATGGGGCGGAGAGGTTTGTTGATAAAAATAATGCCGGGTTTTAGAACACCCTGCCTGGCAACGATATTATCTGTATAGCCGGACATTAAAACGCTTTTTATTTCAGGCCTTTCTCCGGTTCGCTGTAAACATAAATATGGCTCTTAAGTTGTTTGACAATACCGTAGACAGTGGCAAGTCCGAGTCCTTTCTGATATGCAGTATTAAAGCATAATTTAACAAGCTGCTTCCGGGCATGCGATCAATACATCATCCCGCCTACATAAACTCCTGCACCCACGAGAACGTCTTTTGTCGGGACTTTATAAATATACGTGATCTTTTTTGAAGGTGATTTTTTTCCTGGTTTGGGCCACGTGTAATCTACCCAACCCTGTCCATGTTCCTTGGCAATATTGACAAAATGAACGAAGATCGCTTTATCTGCGGCATCGGTCTGGAGAAATACATGCTCATATCGGGTAAGTTCAGGCTGCATGGGATGCGCCAGCATCTTCCCCTTCAAATCCATCAGAAATACGTAGGAATCTTTCCAGACAAATGGGCCTTTGGGGTCGCTAATCATCTTAATAGACTCTTCTAAGCCCCGGGCATTTATCATTGCGGCCGCTTCATGGGTTTTTTGAACACATTCTTCCGTTGTTGCTTTATCACCGGCAAATGCCTGAGAGGAAACAAGGAGTAAAGTTGATATGGCAAGAGCGATAAGAAATCTTTGCATTGTATCTATCCTTTTTTTATTTCTTTTCCTGTAGGTGCGTACCGTAATAAAAGGCTTATTTGATCCATGGTTTTCCCACCGGCAGAACATCTCTGCCAAAGACCTGGGCATAAATTGCATGAGCCATCATATACCATGCTGAGGCGGCGCATAGCATAAGTTCATACCCTGCAACCTTTGTCAGTTCGGGAAAACCGAAATGCGCCAGGTCAAGGAGAATGAAGCCGATAAGGAGCAGCGTAAATGTTAGGGCCATTGCTCCATTAATTTTCATGGCGGGAATCCACATGATAAAAGTGTAAATGGTCCAGGCCACCAGGAACCACCCCACATCGGTTGTACTGGAATGATAAATGTTAAAATGATTGAGAATGAATATGATTCCAAGGGCTATCCAGAAAGCCCCATAGGATACAAAAGCGCTATAGCCGAAATTGTTGCCACATTTGAATTCCTGGAAACCGGCGAGCATCTGGGCTAAACCGCCAAATACAAAGCCGAGTGCCACAACGGGCCCGAGATCACACAATCCTATATTGTGCACTTGCAGAAGCATTGTAGTGAGTGCAAATCCCGCAAGACCGACAACCGCCGGATTTCCTTGAGTCGCTGCTCCATTAGACATGAAATGGACCTCCTGGTAAAAAAAATAACAGATATTTTAGAAATATTTTGTGATG
>JAUXHH010000157.1 GCA_030621655.1 Desulfobacterales bacterium | reverse complement strand
AATTGTAAACTCTTAATTATATTGATTTATTGTGGTGAGCGGAGCGAGATTCGAACTCGCGGCCTTTGGCTCCGGAGGCCAACGCTCTATCCAGCTGAGCTACCCGCCCACTTGCGATGAAGGGCTGTTATATAGCACGGATGCTTTTCACAGTAAAGTTTTTAAGAAATTATTGCAGATTAAAAAAATCAAGGCTTCAAGTGTGCAAGGATAAAAACAAAGAAATAAAAAAAAGCTGACCGCTGATAGCTAATCGCTGACTGCTACAAATCATTTATCCAAACTTTCCATATACTCCTCCCATTCGATGGGCAGGAGGGTTTTCTTCTTATTGTTGCATTCCTTGCAGCATACAACGAGGTTGTCTTTTGTACTTCTGCCTCCCCGTGCCAGCGGCACAATATGATCCATGGTCAACTCTTTAGGCTTAAAGAGTCTGGTGCAATAATAGCAGAGGCCACTGGCAAGCTTCTGCTGCCACCAGCGGCTTTTTCGCAACTTTCTGGCTTTATCCTTCTCCCGCCGCAATTCTGCCTCATCAACGCCGTCAAAATGAAAGAAGTCACTCATATGATTTCACCCCTCAACACCTTCCTTGCCTCACCTATCAGATACAGGGAACCTGCTATGCAGATAAGATCATCCGGGCCTGCAAGTTCGGCAGCCTTTGCAAGTGCTGCATCCAGAGAGTATTCACAAATTGCCCGGTCCTGAATATCAGCCGATAAGACGTCCAGCAACTGTTCGGGCTGCGCTGACCTTTCATACTCCAACCTGGTAAAAATAATCACCTGAGCCTGACGGGCTATTTGCGGCAGCGCGGCACGAAAATCCTTGTCAGACATTGCAGCCCACACCAGAATCAGCCTGTTGTATTGAAAGTCATTTTCCAGGGCTTCCTGCAGAGAGGCAATGCCGGCCGGGTTATGAGCGCCATCAAGCAGGTAGTGCAGTGAATCTTCAGCAGTACAGTCCACCAGACTCCCATCGACCTTCGATAAACAGAAGGTCTCCAACCGACCCGGCCAGGAAACTTCCAGCAGCCCTGAACGTATTTGTGATTCATCTACTGAAAAACCGAACTGATCAAGAAATTCAAGGGTTGCCAGGGCCAGGCCTGTATTTATCATCTGGTATTTCCCCTTCAGATTTGCTGTCAGTCCGGTGATCTTTTCCCGGAGCCGGCAGCAGCCCTTGCGTTTCATGGCCCAGTAGTTCCAACTTCCATCTGATTCCGGCTCCACAAGAAAATCCCTGCCATGCAGAAAAAGGGGGGCGCTTCTCTCCTGACAGAAGTGCTCAACAACCGACAGGACCGTTCTTTCATCCTCTGTCTCGCCGATGCCGACACCACTTACCACCGGTATACCCTTCTTAATAATCCCGGCTTTTTCACCTGCAATTTCTTTCAGGGTATTGCCAAGATACATCTCATGGTCCATGGACACATTGGTAATGACACTGACCAGGGGTGTTATGACGTTGGTGGCATCAAGCCGCCCTCCAAGCCCTACTTCAAGAATGACCAGGTCCACCTTCCGCCTGGCAAACCAGAGCATGGCCAGTGCAGTAGTGAATTCAAAGTAGGTGATCTGCCGTTCGGCCAGAATGCCATGAATACGACTGCCCTCTTCGGCAAACTCCTCTTCGGATATATATTCGCCATTAATTCGAAACCGCTCCCGCACTGAAGAAAGATGCGGTGATGTATACAGTCCTACTGAATATCCAGCTTCTGCCAGCAAAGTGAGGAGGGTGACTGCCACCGAGCCCTTGCCGTTTGTACCTGCAATGTGAACGAATTTCAGTTCTTTTTCCGGGCTGCCAAGTTCTTCAAGAAACATGCTCATGCTTTCAAGCCCGAGCTTGATCTTGAAAAACTGGAGGTTATCCAGAAATGTCCAGGTATCTTTGTAGTTCATTTTTAGCTATAAGCTTTCAACGGTCAGCAGTCAGCAGTCAGCAGTCAGCAAAAGATATTTTTTTAGCATCCAGAATCCAAAATCCAGCATCTTTTTTTTATTTTTTTTGTTTTTTTACCCTTGAACCCTTGGCTCCTTGACCCCTTGGACCCTTTACTTTACCTTCTCCAGTTTCGCATAATCCAGGTGCAGTGTTTTTCTGCCGTGCCGGTCAAAATCCACCTCCACTGTGCGTTCTCCTGTCACCTTGTTAATAATGCCCCGTCCGAAAAAAGGGTGCTGCACTGCCTGACCCTTGTTCAGCCCTGAAGCCTCTCGCATCTTGCTGCTGCTCTGGTTTGCAGACGCTGCACTCATACTTCTCCTGCTTTTGGTGCCCCTGGAGGAGAATGAATAACCGCTGGAACCGCCTCTATAACTCCTTATATGGCTCTGTGCCCGCCCGGAAGAAGTATAGAGACCATGGGAAATCTCAGCCAGAAAAGGTGAGAGCGGAACCCTTGAGAACTGCCGGTCAACAGACATCACCTCTCTGGGATAGGTCATATAAAGTCTCTTCTTCGCCCTGGTTGCAGCAACATAAAGCAAGCGTCTCTCCTCTTCCCACTGCTCACCAGGCAGAGCCTGAGAAACCGGAAATTTCCCTTCTGCAAGGCTGATGATGAAAACCGTGTCCCACTCCAGTCCCTTGGCAGAATGAACGGTTGAAAGAACCAGCCTGTCGGTATCATCTTCAACAACGACTGACTCCGGTGGTTCCAGGGCTGTATCATCAACTAATTTGGCGAGACTGTCGTATTCGGAAATAATTGTTTTAAGATGCTCGATATCCCGGCTTCTCTTCGGGTAATCGTCGTAATATATTCTCTCAAAAATTGGCTGGTAATATTCACTGAGTATCTCAAACTGCTCAACAGGTGTGAGGACAGGGTCTTTGACTGACTGTAGAATTGCGGCTAACTCCACCACTCCCTTTTGCCATCCCGGTGCAGCCGGGTATTCTGCCAGAGCTGTAAATGGCTCATCTGAAGTCTTGAGTACTGCAAGTATCTTTTGAGCTGTCTTGGGGCCGACCTTGTCAAGCATGAGCAAAATTCTGTTCCAGGAAAGATTATCCTGATCGTTCACCAGAATCCTGAAATATGAGAGCAAATCCTTGATATGGGCAGATTCTGTAAGTTTGAGCCCCCCTCTCTTTTCAAAGGGAATTCCCCTGCTTGCCAGCTCAATTTCCAGTTTATATGAATGGAACCCGGATCGGAATAGAACAGCCATCTCTTTTAATGGGAGTCCCTCTTTCTGCAGTTCCGCTATTCGCCCTGCTACATATCCCGCTTCTTCACCGGCATCGGCAGCATTATAGAGTTCCGGCTTTTTGCCGCCTTCAACCTTGGTAAAAAGGGCCTTGGTATATTTTTCATCAGCCTGTTCAATGATGGCATTTGTCATTGATAATATAGGCTGCGTCGAGCGGTAGTTTTCCTCCAGCTTGATGATTCTGGTATTGGGAAAGATATTCGGGAAGTCCATGATGTTACGGAAATCAGCCCCCCTGAAACTGTAGATTGACTGCGAATCATCACCTACTGCCATGACATTGTTGTGGGTGCTGGCAATCAGGCGCACTATTTCAGCCTGAATAGCATTTGTATCCTGATATTCATCCACCATGATATACTGGAAGCGTTGGGAAACCTCCTGCCGCACCTGGACATTCTCCTTGAGTACCTGTTTGAGGTTGACCAAAAGATCGTCATAATCCATCAAACCGTGTTCAAACTTGAATTTATGGTAATGATCCTGCAGCAGGATAATATCACCTAAGAATTCCTCCAGATGCATATATTCATCATAAAGCAGGCTCTCCAGATCCGTTGATCTGTTAACTGCTTTGCTTATCATGTTGATTATGACCCGTTTGGTGGGGAACCGTTTACCGGCCCCGGACAGTGATAATGACGACTTGAGAATGTTGATGATGCCCTCGGCATCGGAACGGTCGATAATTGTGAAGTTAGGTGAGTAACCGATATGGTAGCCATAACGCCGCAGCAGCATATTGGCCATGGCATGAAATGTGCCGCCTGTGACATCCTGGCAGGATTCATCCAGAAGAAGGCTGCCACGCCAAAGCATCTCCCGGGCTGCCCTGCGGGTAAAGGTAAGAAGAAGTAAACTTTCCGGCAGGATACCAAGTCCGAGTAGATGGGCCACCCTGTAAACCAACGTACGTGTCTTGCCGCTGCCGGCACCGGCAACAACCAGCAGAGGACCTTCCAGATGAGTGGCCGCCTCATGCTGCGACCTGTTAAGATCCTGCCTGTTGACTGTCGTTTTCCTTTTACTTTCCTGGTTGTCCTGCGCTGAAAAAGAGTTATCTGGGAAGAGGCTGTTTTGCATGGCGGCTACTGTAACACAGTCCCAAACGGTAATCCATTTTTTTCAAAAGCTATCAGGCATCTATTTTTTATTCCTGTAACTTGATTGCATCCAAAAGGAACAGCGTGTATATTTTCTCAAGAAATTTTGTATTACCAATAATAATATCTGAATCCGGCCTGTCAAAATGCTGCATAAAGACATGAATGATCTTTTCACCAAAGATGTTCTGGAAGACCTGCTCTCTTCACAACTGTCAAATGATTTCTTTGAGGCCCTATATGGTGATGCGAATGAAGGAGCCTATGACATAAGCCTGTCTTTCATTAATTATGATTCCGG
>JAUXHH010000203.1 GCA_030621655.1 Desulfobacterales bacterium | reverse complement strand
AGTCATTTCCTACCAAGTCTCCCTGGACAGACATGGAGACTCCGATTGTCAACGACCTGATCCAGGCTGTACAGGATGCTGATAATATTACGGTGAAAACCGGAACAGAGGTAGCCAGGATTTTTGGGTCGCCCGGTGATTACGCCGTTTCTTTTAAGGAAGGTGGCACAAAAAATGAATGGGATGCGCCCGCCAAGGTTGCTGTGGATGAGCAGGATGCAATTGACAAGGGCACCATGGAAGATCCCAATGCCGGACTGAAGCATTACATGGATGAAAATCCGGATGCTGAAGGGTTTGGTGCTGTTGTTCTGGCAACAGGTTGGATGCCTGCTGATGTATCTGAGTACGAGCATCTCGGAGTTGCAAGTCAGAACGTGGTTACCAATGCTGAGTTTGAACTAATGGCCGGTAAGGGCAAGATCGCGCGCCCTTCTGACGGCAAGCCTGCTGAAAGTGTTGCCTTTATACAGAGCCCCGGTGGTGGAGAGCATGACAAGGACTTTCCTTACTGCAACTCTGTTACCAGCATGGTGGCGTTGAAGCAGGCCAAGTATGTCAGGGAAGACAATCCCAATGGTAAGGCGTATATTCTTTATCAGCATATGCGGACTCCAGGGAACATGGAGCTTTTTTATAAGGCAGCCCAGAATGATGACGGAATTTTCCTGACCAAGGCTAATGTCACGAAAGTTGAGGAAGGTTCAGATGGTTCTTTGACTGTTGAAGCAGAGGATACCCTGCTTAATGAAAACCTGAGCCTGAATGTTGACATGGTTGTGCTGGCTGCAGGAATGGTGCCGACCACCAAGGACGAGGATGTTATCAACCTGGCCTATCGTCAGGGACCGGCCCTTATTGATCTCGATCTTTTTGACGGCTATGCAGACTCTCATTTTATCTGCTTCCCTTATGAAACGAGAAGAACAGGCGTATATGCCTGCGGCGGTGTTCGCAAGGCCACAACCGTTGATGAAACTATTGATGATGCCACCGGTGCCGCCCTGAAAGCGATCCAGTGTCTGGAATCTGCGGATCGGGGCGTTTCCGTGCATCCCCGTTCCGGTGATAAGACCTATCCTGAATTTTTCATGCAGCGCTGTACCCTATGTAAACGCTGTACTGAAGAATGCCCGTTCGGCGCTATTGATGATGATGAGAAAGGCACACCGCTACCGAATCCGACCAGGTGCCGTAGATGTGGCACCTGCATGGGTGCATGCCCTGAGAGGATCATCGGCTTTAGGGATTACAATGTTGATATGATCGGCTCCATGGTGAAAGCCATCGAGGTGCCGGATGATGATGAGGACAAGCTGCGTTTTGTGGCATTTGTCTGTGAGAATGATGCCTATCCAGCCGTTGATATGGCAGGCATGCGTCGCCTTGGCATCAGCAATCTGGTACGAATAATTCCTGTGCGCTGCCTCGGTTCAGTCAACGTGGTCTGGATCAAGGACGCCATGTCTGCAGGTATGGATGGTGTTATTCTCCTTGGCTGTCAGTATGGTGATGATTACCAGTGTCATTTTGTCAAAGGCAGCGAACTTGCTGATCAGAGAATGGCGAATGTTGCTGAAACCATGGGAAGCTTAGGTCTTGAGGTTGAACGTGTGGCAGTGCAGCAGGTTGCCATAAACGATTACCATAAGATTCCGGAAATCATTAATGGTTTTGTCGAAGAAATCGTAGAAATGGGTCCGAACCCGTTCAAGGGTTTCTAAGCATAAATACCTATTTACAAGTCGTTTGGTAGTGTGGTATACGCTGCCAAACGACAGTTTTTATAGAGTTAATTAGTGACAAGCGGTTATTGCGCATAGGATACAAGGGGAAATAATCTCCTTAGGAAATATAAATGTAGGTGATCTGGAGAAGACAGGAGGCTGAAGAATGACAATGAAAGTAGATCCTGATTTAAATTTTATAAAATACCTGAAAAGCGCCGGTGGCGACACCTTGAAGAAGTGCTACCAGTGTGCTACCTGTTCCGTGGTATGCCCCCTGTCCAAGGATGGCAGTCCATTCCCCAGGAAGGAGATGATTTTGGCCCAATGGGGTTTGAAGGACAAGCTTATAGGTGATGTAAATACCATGCTGTGCCATAACTGCGGTGACTGTAATACCTATTGCCCCCGCGGGGCTAAACCGGGAGAGGTGCTCGGGGCTATTCGTGCCTATGCCTATACCCATTTCGGCTTTCCCCAGGGTTTGGCAAAACTGGCAAGCGATGGCAAGAATTTGCCGATCCTTATCGGTATTCCTGCTGCTATTATCCTGGTCTTATGGCTTATCTCCGGCGGCATGCATATGCCTGATGGTCCGGTTGACTTCGGTAATTTTTTTGGACACTGGGACTTCCATTGGCTGACCAAAACCACCTTTTTTATCGATCTTATTTTTCTGCCGGTTGCAGCATTCTCCCTTTTTGCAGCGTATAAGGGCGTCTCTGCCATGTGGAATAAAATGTCGGAGAGTATGGAAATAAGTTCTGACTATCGTCCATCAAGCAAGCAGTTTGTGCTTGAGTTCCTCTGGCCGGCTGTTAAAGAAACCGTCCTGCATAAAAGGTTCAATGAATGCGGCACCAACAAGGACAGGGTCAATGGTCATCTCCCTCTCGTTCTGGCCTTTCTCGGACTGCTGACTGTGACTGGTTATTCTTTTGTCCGCAAGGACTTTCTTGGTCTCATGAATCCCAACCTGCACGGACCGATCCCGCTGTATGATCCATTCAAGCTCTTGGCCAATATCAGTGCCATTGCCTTGCTTGTCGGTATCGCCATTCTCTGGGCAAACCGTAAGAAAATGGAAAAAGAAGACAAGGCTGCCCCGACCTTTTATGATTGGTTTCTGATTTGGCTGATCGCTGCAGTCGGTATTACGGGTCTTGGTGCGGAATTGTTACGGTGGGCAGACTTTGGGGTTCTGGCATACTTGACCTACTATCTGCACCTGGTTGCCGTCTTCATGCTTTTTTTCTATATGCCTTATACGAAATTTGCCCATATGGTCTATAGAACTTTTGCCATGGCTTTTGAGAAATACCGGGACAGCAGTTTCGTTCAAAAGGAAGATTCATAAAATAAGTCATACACTGGTGGCGGGATAAAAAACCGTATTCGATTTTTCAGGAAAAGAGACTTTTTACCCTGGAAAAAAAAGGTTGATTTTTGCCAACGAACGGATTATTCTGTCACGCTTTTCTGCTGGCGTAGCTCAATTGGCAGAGCAGCTGATTTGTAATCAGCAGGTTGCGGGTTCAAGTCCCATCGCCAGCTCCAGATGAGTAGTCGCGCGTGTCGACCCTTCTTTGTTGCTATTCATCAAAGTGGGGCTGCATCTGCGAAGGTGAAATGGAGGGGTTCCCGAGTGGTCAAAGGGAACAGACTGTAAATCTGTCGGCGACGCCTTCGGAGGTTCAAATCCTCCCCCCTCCACCATTTCCTTTTTTGAGCGGGAATAGCTCAATTGGTAGAGCATCAGCCTTCCAAGCTGAGGGTTGCGAGTTCGAGTCTCGTTTCCCGCTCCAATGTTAGGGATTATAATTAATCTGATATCAAAGCCCACGTAACTCAGTGGTAGAGTACCTCCTTGGTAAGGAGGAAGTCACCGGTTCAAGTCCGGTCGTGGGCTCCAATAACCAGTCGTAATAAAGTGTTGTTCGACTGATCTAGTTGAAATTCTGTCGCAGGAGACGCAGTAATGGCAAAAGAAAAATTTGTGCGCAATAAACCGCATGTGAATGTTGGAACCATCGGTCACATTGACCATGGTAAAACTACCTTAACAGCAGCGATCACTCGTGTACTTTC
>JAUXHH010000009.1 GCA_030621655.1 Desulfobacterales bacterium | reverse complement strand
TTGTCTTTATATATGAGAACCATATTGATTAAATGATGAAACAAGAATATTTTTTAGTGATGTCCTTCAATTTTAATTAACCCTTAGATAAGAATGCGATCATGGCAGAATCTGAAGTTTCTAAAACATATGTCAGGCCGGACAATACAGCTGTATTAAATTGTCCGCATTGCGGCCGCCAGAAAGTTATCCCTGTAGATTCATTCAGGGGCTATAAACACAAACTTAAAGTTAAATGCAGTTGCAGTAAAAAGTTTATGGTCAGTCTTGAGTTCCGCAAAAGAGTTCGCAAGAAAACATTTTTGAGAGGGACCTATACCAATCATTCAAAGAATAACAGTAGCGGAAATCTTGTCATCCGGGATATTTCTGTTGGCGGCCTGCAATTTACCAGTTTAGATGCACAAGATTTTAGAGTGGGTGATGAGGTGACCGTAGAATTTGCTCTTGATGATGAGCACCGGACTGAGGTCAACAAAGAGGTTACTGTCAGGGATGTCCGTAAAAACTCTGTTGGCTGCGAGTTTGAAAGATCCGATGAGTTTGCTTTTGACGGACCGTTGGGACATTATGTGATGTCATAGTTTATCAGTGCAATAATACGTCGGTGCATCATAATAATTCGCTCTGTTCTTCTACTCTCTAGAAAAGGACCATTTAGACTCACATTTATTGCAACACGAATTTAGCGTATTTTGCTTCTTCGTCCCCTGTCGTATTAATCCATTGAGAGCAGATACGTCCTGAGGTTGACCTTCTTGTTTTGTAAGCCCAGTTTTCTTCTCAGATTGTTCCTGTGAAACTCCACCGCATTAATTGAAACATTGAGAACCCCGGCAGACTCCTTATTTGTTCTCCCATGCCGCACGAGGTCTGCCACCTGTATTTCCCTGGGGCTTAATCCGATGTAACTTGAAGAAAGTTTTTGGGAAAAAGCGGAGGTAATCTTTTTGATATTTTCCTGGATCACCTTGATGTATTCCTGTTGCGGGGTGTTGGCCAGGTTTGCTTCCAGGGTGTCGAGATAGGGGTTTACAAGGCGGGCAAAATTATCAAGAACTTTGCTTTCCATATCGGTTTTATTTTCATTAACCTGTTTCAGAAGCACGCGTAGAGCGGTGTTGGCATTTTCAAGTTCTTCGGCATGCAGTTCAAGCTGGAGTTGGGCCTGCTTTCTTTCTGATATGTCCAGGTTGGTTCCTATCAACCCCTCCACAGAACCGTCTTTATTGTGAAACAGAGCCTTAAAAACAAGCAGGTCATGTTTCTTGCCATTAGGGTATGCTGAAGATACTTCATAGTGTTTGATTTCACCGGCTTGCAGGAGTTGCAGGTCTTTCTGGTGATGAATCCTGGCAAGTTTCTCCGGCAGGATATCATGTACTGTCTTGCCGACAATATGTTCCTTTGTAAAGCCAAGCGTTTCTTCAAATGCCCTGTTGCAACCAAGGTAGTTCAGGTCTGTATCCTTAAAATAAACTGGAACAGGAATTGAATCGATCAGGTTCTGCTGGAAGCGTACCTGGCTTATGAGGGCCTTTGTTCTTTGTGTGACGAGTTTTTCAAGGGAGTGGCGATGTTCCCGCAGTTCCTTTTCGACTGCTTTTATTTCAAGGCAACGTCTTGCAAGGCAGCGTACTTCTACAAGGCTTAAAGGTTTATGCAGAAAAAAGTTAACTCCGAGCTCAAAGCTTCTCTCCACTTCCCTGTCATTGCCGTGCCCGGTGATGATAACAACACTATAGGGGTCATCCGGCTTGATATTTATTTTTTCCAGGAATCCTAAACCATCCAACTTGGGCATACGCAGATCAAGCAATACCAGATTCGGCTTTTCCTTTTTTAACAGCTCAAGCCCTTCCAGACCATTGTCGGCAAAAATAATATCGTAGTTTTCGTTTTTTAAAGCTTTCTGCATAGCCTTCTGCAGGGCAGGTTCATCGTCTATGACAAGAATTTTGGCAACGGTCATTATTTTCTCCTGAGGTTTGAAGGTGATATTTTGCTTTAAGAGGTTGAAATATCAATATAATTTCAACCACCATACCCTATATTGCCGAACTATTAAAGAATAGAAGGATTACAGTGTAGTGCTAGCATAAAACTAGTACTATTGGCTGGGTTGTATTGTGAGATCGTCGGCTGCTGAAAAATTGAGGGCCACCCTCTTAACAGCATGCAATCTCTGCCCGTGCTGTTAAGCGGATGGCCCTCTGGGCTTGGGCGTTGTGTGGCACCGAATCTCTAGTTTATCATAGGGGTTCGGTGACAGAGGAGGGGCGTGGTGCTCTGTCAGCCTGGGAGGCTATCGGGTAAAGAGCACACACCGGGCAGAGATATTTGAAATTTTATTCTATCAATGTGCATAACATGAGCCATCCTTCACTTGGATGGTCCTGGTCGTATCTTTACAGGCATCCGGGTTGTGGGTAACCATGATGATGGTCTGCCCTTTTTCATTCAGTTCTTTAAGCAGGGCCAGGATCTCGTCGGCAGTTTTACTGTCCAGGCTACCGGTTGGTTCATCTGCCAGGAGAATCGGCGGTTTGTTGACTATTGCCCTGGCAATGGCAACCCGCTCCTGTTCACCTCCGGAAAGCTGGTCAGGGAGTCGGTTCGCCTTACCTGTCAGCCCAACCTTGGCCAGCACATCACGGGCCATTTTATCCTGCTGTTTACCCTTTTTCCCGGTGATAGCCAGGGGAAGCTTGACGTTCTCCAGAACGGTCAGATAGGGAATCAACTGGAATGACTGGAAGATCACGCCGATATATTCGCTGCGCAGATCGGCCCGCTGTTCACTGGAAAGTCCATAAATATCAAGGGTGTCGAGCAGAATTTCCCCGCGGCTTGGATGGTTGAGCCCACCAAGGATGGAGAGCAGGGTGGACTTGCCGGAACCGGACTGGCCCATAATGGCGACAAACTCGCCGTCATCAATATAAAAGTCCATCTGCTTGATCGCCTGGACCGTGGTTTCGCCATCCTGGTAGTCTTTGCCGATACCACGGATCTCAATAAGGTGCTGTACTTCGTGTTCAGCAGGATTTGTGTTTGTACTATTCATATCTAAACCTATAAATTAATGAGGTTGTTATAAGGCCCGCAGGGCTTCACTGGGATCAAGATTGCTGGCCTTTTGTGCCGGGTAGAGGCTGGCCAGTAAACTTAAGGCAATGGACAGTAACACCGCTACACCGCCCAAGTTGTAATTAAAGCCTGCAAACGTGCCGTTTTTTATGACCAGCGGCATGGCAACCAGCGCAATGCCATTGCCACCCAGATAACCGAGAACGCCCCCGATAAGCCCCACGACCATTGCCTCCAACAGAATGATCTGCATGACATGGCCGCGGCGAAAGCCAATGGCGCGAAAAATGCCTATTTCGCGTGTCCGTTCGTTGACTGATCCCATCATGGTCACAAAAACAAGGAGTGAGCCGATGAAAATAACCAGGATAGCAATGCCGTAGCTGAATGATTTGAACAGCTCAATGGACTGCATTTTAGACATCACCGCCTGCCTGAGAGCCGTTACCTTGGCATCCGGGAATTTTTCCGCTATCTGCAGCACCAACTCGGTAATCGGGCAGTCCCGGCAGAAGGCGGCGATTTCCACCATGGAGACCTTGCCTTCCTTGCCAAGCACTTTCTGGAAGGCATGCAGGTCACCAATAATGATTCCATCTTCTGTAGCACCGGTGGGTTTGAGTATGGATGTTACAGTAAACTCCTTTTCACCAAGAACCAGCGAATCGCCAACTGCCAGGTTGAAGGTGGCAGCTGTTTGCGAACCGATGAGCAGTTCATCGGCCTGGGCAGGGGGGGTGCCTTCCCACTGCCACCAGTTCTTCAGGGCCAGTTCCGATTCAAAATCGACCCCCATGAGGAGGACATCTTTGCCTTTGACCGAAGCTGCGCCAAGTACTTTTGGTGCGACTAAACCGATATTTTTTGAATACTCAATGGTCCTGATATCGGGGATTCTCGCTTCATCGAGCTCCACGGTTTTATAATTGACGCCGCCCATGGAAACACCCCCATAGGAAAGTGACAGGTTCTCACTCTTTGGCACCATGACAATATTGGCGCCGAACTGATCAAGCTGGTCTTCTATATCACGGCTCATGGATTCGGTGATCGACAGGAGCGTTACAATGGTGGCAATGCCGATAAACAGCCCAAGGACCAGAAAGATCATCTTGCCCTTGCGGCGGTTTAAATTGTTGAATGAGATGTTATAAAGTTTCACTGTAATAGTCCCTCAAATTTAGCTTCTTTTTTCAAGGTTTTCAGCCGCTGCGTGTGGCTCACCCTGTTTAAAAGGATTGTTTTCACTTCTTTTTGTTTGAAAAAGGCTGTGAAGTTTTTTGTATCTGTAATTGATTTGTCAAAGGTCACCACAAGACGGGTATCATGACTGTCCTTTACCACCTCTTTGACCCCAATCAGGTCATTGAGTCCGGTGATGATATCCGGCGGCCAGACATCGGCGCTTTGCAGTTTGTAAATGGCGTCGTCAAGGTGCCGGGTATTGAAGTAGGCGATTGATTTGGGAACTACAACCACGCCCATACCAAGAATTATCACCAGTGATACTATGGAGGCCAGGGCGCCGAAACTGATACCCCGTTTCTTTACCCCCAGAACCTTCTCACGTTTTCCCCTGTATTTTTCCAGATTGTAAGTCATGTTCTTATCCACATGTAAAGTTAGTCATTAATGAGTCGTTTCAATTCAGCATTCGGGTTTGGTTTATGAGTCACTTTAAGCTTATTTGCTGTTATCCTTGCCGATATTTCATGTACCAGCTGTTCATGTTGACGTCTCTCATTTGAATAACCAGCTTATCGCCGGCAACGATCCTGTTCAGAGGAGCCGGATTACAGCCGCCTTTGATTACATTGATCTTATTGGAGGCAAACTTCTGGCCGCAGTTCTTACAGACCATGTTGTCGCCTTCCTGGTAATAGCCGAGGCCTGAGCGGTAACAGACATCGCAGGCATCAATGGCTGCGCGAAGAATGCCGTCAGCACTTTTGAGCACAAAAAAGGTGACCATGGTGCCGTCATCTGCCTTGACTTTGAAATGATGGGCTTTGTTGTCGCTGATGCCGGCAACAGGAATTTCAAGTTTTCCGTTGGTTGGTGTGATCAGACCACCGTTTTTACCTGCTGAAGAAGTGGAGCCGGAGCATCCACTCAGTACAACTGCAATGAGCAGCAGAAGAATTGTAGTTGCTGTTAATTTTTTTCTAGTAGTTATCATCTTAAAAAACCTCCGTATATTGTTTATTGATTAACTATTTTGAGTTGGTCTGCGTAAAATAACGATTGTATAATTTCTGCCATGACGATGATGTTGCATTGCACGGGCCTTTGCTGTTGCAGCCGCTTCCTGATCGGCCCCCTTGATTGGGAGACCTCTTTTTGGGTGCTGCTGAAAAAGCTTTTTTGGCTTGGATTTCATTGGTTGAAACAACTTTTGCCGGATAGCCAAGATCGGAAATGATTGCGGCAATCCGGCTGTTCTCTAAAGCGTCTGTATGATCGACTATGACAATCCCTCTGCTTAAATATCCATTCATGCCATAAGTATCGGAGAGCTTACTCATTTCAGCCGCAATATTGTTCAGGCAGGAAGTGCAGGAAAGGTTGCTGACCTGTAAGGTTGTCCGGTTGATCGTGCCGGTAGCAGGAGGAGTTTTCCATGTAGTGGGGCCTGCTCCGGTGCCACCAGAGGTGGAGCAGCCTCCACTGGAGCAGCCGGAGCTGTATTTGCTTTGCTGGGCAAATTCCTTCGTATACTGCTCAGGAACCGTAGCAGACCAGTCAACCTTGGCAGGATAGCCGAGATTGCTGATAGTGGTAGCGATTTGTTCGTAATTCAGTGAGGGCAGGTGGTCAACGGTAACGCGGCCTTGCTGCAGGTCTGCATCCATACCAATGGTACCGGGCAAACCTTTCAGTTCTGCTTCAATGGTTGCCAGGCATGAGGCACAGGAAAGATTGCTAACAATGTAACTGGTGCGCTGCACACCTGCTGCCTGTGCTCCACTTACCAGCATCACTGCCATTAATAAGTTGGTTAAAGCAATAGCTAACCGTTTCCAATTGTTCATGTTTTGTTTCCCAGCAATTATAGGTTCATTTGTTTCAGTTTTTTGCCCAACCCAGTGAACGCTCCATAAGAAAAAACAGCAAGGGTTGTGCCAGACCGGAGATTTTGATTTAAAAAAAAGTTAAACGTGTGGAATTATAAGGAAAAATAAATATGAACTAAAAGGGATGAAAAACTATAGTAATTAATTTAAAGAATATTCTTCAATGTGTATAAATATATTTTACAATATTGCCCACCAGGCAAGCAGTAGGGTTTCTCGAGGGTACCAGCTCATTGTAATTGCAACTTGGCAATAAATGTTGCTTTAGTGAGAATTTTATAAGGTCATTACAGTTTGAATTTTTCCAACCGGTAGATGAGGACATGGCGGGGAATTTTTAAGAGTCTGGCTGCCTGGGAGCGGTTGCCGTTGCTTTTTTGCATGGCTTTTATGATCAGCCCTTTTTCAAATTCTTCCAGGGATATGCCGTCTGCAGGGATTTCAGGGATTTCAAGGGTGTCGCCCCCCTGTGATTTCGATAGGTTTAAGTCTTCCGGTTCAATAATGTCAGCCTTCCTCAAAATCAGGCATCGTTCAACCGAGTTCTGTAATTCGCGGATATTGCCCGGCCAATCGTATTGTTTTAAAAGTTTCATTGCCTTGTCTGAAAAGCGTACCCCGCGTGGTGCGTCCAGTTTTTTCAGAAAATGCTTTGCCAAACCGGGGATATCTTCGCGCCGTTCCCGTAAAGGTGGCAAGTGCAATGGAATAACACCTAACCTGTAGTAGAGGTCTTCACGGAAGGCGCCTTCGGAGACTGCTTCCTGTAGGTCCTTGTTGGTGGCTGCGATGATCCGTACGTCAACCTTTTGCGTCTTGTCAGAACCGACCGGCTCAACTTCGCGTTCCTGGGTGGCCCGTAGAAGCTTTGCCTGCATGTCCATTTTCAATTCGCCTATTTCGTCAAGGAAGAGTGTGCCGTGGGCGGCGGTCTGGAAACGGCCCTTGCGGTTTGCAACAGCGCCTGTGAAGGACCCCTTGACATGACCGAACAGTTCGCTTTCGATCAGGTTATCCGGAATGGCTGTACAGTTTACCGCCACCATGGGGTTACCTTTGCGAGGACTATGCTGGTGAATGAGCCTGGCCATTACCTCCTTGCCGGTGCCGGATTCCCCGGTTATCAGGACTGTAGCTTCGCTGGAGGCCACCTTGAGAGCTGTCTCCAGCAGTTCTGCCATGGCAGAGTTTGCTGTTTCCATGCCTGAGGTGCCGGTCAGTCTGTCGACCTCATCAGCGAGCTGCTTCTTTTGTGAGCGCAGAGAACCGAATTCAATGGCTTTGCTGCAGGAAAGCTTTAACGTCTCACGATCAAAAGGTTTGGTAATAAAATTAAAAGCACCTTCATGCATGGCCTTGACTGCCATTTCAATGGAACCAAAGGCTGTTATAACAATTACCGGCGTTTCCGGAGATTCACGTTTTATGGCAGCAAGAACTTCCAGCCCATCCATGTCGCCCAGTTTAACATCGGTTATCACCAGGACGGGATTGCTTTTGCTGAAAAGTTCTAAACCCTGGCGGCCGGAACTGGCTGTAATTAAATCAAAACCAGCCTCTGACAGGTTGTATTCAGTGACCCTGCGTAAACTTTCATCATCGTCAATAAGAAGAATGGTATCTGCCATATGAACCTCTTTTATAAAAGAAGGGATTTTTTATGTATAATCCACTTATAAATTGCCTTCAATATTTTTGAACTCACTTTCCGTTTGTCTTTTTACGCCGTTTTCAGAATTTCGTTTGGGCAGAAAAACGGTAAAGCATGCTCCCCCTGTCTCTGCATCAGACAGTGTGAGTGTGCCGCCATAGCTCTCAACGATTTTTTTACTGATGGACAAGCCGAGGCCGGTGCCACCTTCTTTGGTTGAGTAAAACGGATTAAAAATTTTATCCGCAATTTCGGCCGCTATGCCGGGGCCATCATCTTTTACTGAAACTGTATAGCCGTCAGCATGTTTCATGGTCTCAATAGAGATCTCTCCTTTTGCAGGAGCTGCATCAATACCATTTAAAATAATGTTTAGGAAAACCTGGGATAATTTTTCACCGGCAACAAAAAACGCTTTCCCCACTTCCCATCCGGTCACAGTAAGCTTGATGTTTTTTTTCTGTAACTGACTGGCAAGCAGACTCGTGACCCGGTCAATCACCTGGGACAGGGGTTCTGTTTCTGCTTGTTCTTTTTTCTCGTCCTGCATGCCGCGACGGGAAAACTGTAACACTTCTTCAACCGTATTATTAAGTCGTTCAGTCTCCTTCAGCAGGATTTCCACAAATTCTCTCTTCGGATGATCTTCGGGAAATTCATCAAGCAGGATTTCAGCAGTTCCTTTAATAGAAGAGAGGGGATTTTTAATCTCATGGGCAAGGGATGCTGAGAGTTGGCCCAGAGCGGAGAGTTTTTGTGCAGCGCCCAACTGCTCTTCGACTTCAAGCAGGAGTTGGGTTTCGCGGTGCAGTTTGTCATAGGATTTCTCCAGTTTTTCTGACAATGCTTTGTAGCGATTTCGCAGGCGCGACTCCCTGCCTGCAATAATTCCTGTCACTGTGCCGGCAGCAATGTAAAGGACAATTTCCGTCAACTCGCTCAGATAGGTTCCTGTTCCTTCACCTATATAGAGAAGAACATGGGGGATAAAGGCTATTGAAGACATGACGGCCAACAGGAGCCCGCCCCAGACCCCGAACCAGATTGCTCCAAGGACAATGGGGAAATAACTGAGCCGCCTGAACATATCATGATAAAATATCAAGTAACCGGGCGTGAAAAAGTGCAGCATGCCTATACAGATTACAACAAGGACCAGGATGGCAAAAAGTATTTTTCTCATGTGATTTACTTATTTGAAGACAGTGAACCTTGATAGTAGATACTGGTTATCCATTACTATAATGCTTCTAATGCAAGGAAACCATGGCTATTTTAGCTAATAAGACAACATACTGTACCGAGGTTGCAAGACTCCGAAAAAATCATTTCACTATTAAATGCTGAAATGTTCGTGAGAAATGCGGGCTAGTTATCCCCAGAGATTAACAAGCAGCAGACTTATGGCAGGAAAGTAAGTAATGATAATCAATGTAATCATAAGCAGGGCAAGAAATGGCAGGGTAGCCCTGTAAAGCGTTACGATAGGTTTATCAAAACGGTAGCTGGCGAGAAAGAGATTCAGGCCAACCGGGGGAGTGCAGTAACCGATCTGCAGATTGGTCAGAAAGATGATGCCAAGGTGGATCAGATTTACATCGTATGCCTCTGCAATGGGAATTATGAGAGGCACTACAAGAACCAGGGCCGAAAAAATATCAAGCATTGAGCCCACTATGAGGAGAAAAATATTCAGCAGTAACAGGAAGGTGTATTTACTGGAAATATACTGGCGGATAAGCTCAAAGAGACGCATGGGCACCTCTTGGTCAACCAGAAAATTTGTAGTAGCCATTGACGCAGCAAGTACCACGAGGATCCCTCCGAATAGCACCATGCTCTGAACCATGATCTTCGGCAATTTTGTAATGGGGATATCACGATATATGAAAACTTCTACGATCAGGACATACAGAGCGGTCACAGCAGCAGCTTCACCCGCCACAAAAAAACCTCCGTAAATACCACCCAGGATAATGAAAGGCAGGGGGATTTCCCACGCGGCTTCTTTCAAACCGGAAAGCATATCCCTGTATGTAGGTTTTGCAGCATCTATGAATTTGCGGTGTCGTCCTTTGACCATACTGTATGAAACCAGGAGAGTGAGCATGAGGAAGCCGGGTAGAATGCCGGCCAGAAAGAGCTGATCCACCCGTGTTTCTGAAATAACGCCATAGAGAATGAGCGGCAGGCTTGGAGGAAATAGGAGCCCGAGGCTTCCGGATGAGGTGATAAGCCCCAGAGAAAAACGCTCTGAATAGTTATCCTTGATAAGAGCCGGGTAGAGCAGACCGCCGATGGCAAATATGGTAACCCCCGATGCACCGGTAAAAGCTGTAAAAACAGCGCATACCATAAGTGATACAACAGCAAGGCCTCCCGGCATCCAGCCCAGGAGCACTTGTGAAAGTCGAAGCAATCTCTGCGGTGTGCCGCTTTCAGCCAGTAGCGTCCCGGCAAATATGAACAGCGGCAATGAGAGCAGCAGAGGCGTATCTGAAAGCCGGGACATCTCAATAATGACCACTGAAAGATCAATTTCGATACTGTAAAATGACAGGAGAGCCAGGGCTGAAATGACAACAAACAGAGGCGTCCCGAGGATTGCCAGGAAAAGAATGAATACTTTGCTGAGGCCCATTATTTATTTAGCCTCAGTCGGAAGTTGGTGGGTGTGAAAAGACAAAGCCCAGGTTATTGAAAGTCAGAATGAAGAAGCGCAGGGAAATAATGCCAAAAGCTATGGGAAAAACAAGATTCAACCCCCAGGAAGGAATCTGCAGCAATCCTCTTCCGCCATAAGTGGCTTCATCGCGGACAAAATTGATTGCAGCATATGTGAGTGCGGAGCAGACACAGGCAGAAAAAAAATTCAGCAAAGCCTGGAGCCATGGCTTGTAACGGTCCGGCAGCAGGTGCGAGAGAATATCGATGGAGATATGCTTGCCTTTTTTGGTAGCAATGGCAGCACCGAATAACCCGGCCCAGAGCACCATGTAACGCAATAGAGGGTCGGCCCAGGTAAAGCCGCCGGAGAAAAAGAACCGTAAGAATATCTGCACACAGGCCAGCAGGATCATGGAGGTGAGCAGCAAACAGAGAAAGGTCTCCTCTATCCAGGAAATGGTACGTAAGATGAAAGAAAAGATTTTTTTCAGGTTGTTCATGTGAAAGGTACTACTGGTTCGCCTGTGTTGCGCGAAATTTCTCAAGGTGTTCTACAGCCTCTTGGTAAATGGACCTGGAAAAAGCATCGCCGACCAGTTTTTCCACTGTCATTTCCCTGTAGTTCAGCAATTCTGTCCTGGATTCCGGAGTGAGTTTGACCAGGGAAATATCGTTATCCTGAAGGACCTGTCGAGCTTCATCATTACTTTGCCGGGTATCGGTGAGCAGTTTGGCAAAATGTTTCTTGGCAGCCGCATGCATCATTTGGGCATAATTGGCCGGCAGTCTGGAAAATGTCTTTTTATCGAGGAGGAAAGCCCCGTAAGCGTAGACAAAGGGAATGTCGGTAATATAGGAAGTACGTGTAAACCATTGCATGACAATGGAGCCGTAAAAAGAGTTAAAGGCGGTGTTGATCAGGCCGGTCTGCAAAGAGGTGAGTACATCTGGGATTGACAGGGGTATGGGGGTCAGTCCAACGGACTCGAGCAGGGCTGTGCTGATGGGATCGCCTTCAGGCGCCCAGGCCTTACTTTTTTTCAGTTGATCCATAGTGGTGATCGGTTTTTGTGACATGGTATATATGAAACCCACCTCAGACATTGCCAGAAGCACCATGTTTTTTTTATCAAATTCTTTTTGGAATCTTGGGAAGAGTTTCTGCTTTAATTCGTCAACTTCTTCATAGGAATTAAAGAAAAATGGAATTCCAAGAATCCGGAAATCCGGTACAATATCGGAGATGCCGGTCATGGTAAAGCCGCCGCCATTGATCTGCCCTACGCGCATTTTTCGGTACATGGCCCGGTCGTCACCCATGACACCGCCGGCATAAATTTTGAAGCCGATTTCGCCGCCGCTTTTTTCTGTAACTTCATTGGCAAAGTCACGGAATCTTTTCGTCCAGACGCTTCCTTCCGGGGCAAGGGAAGCAACCTTGAAAGTATACCTGGATTTACCTGCATGTACTTCACCTGCGCTTATGACAAGAAATAACAGGATGAACGAACAGAAGAACAATTTCATAAAAGTATTCATTTTATTAATGCTTAAAAGAATTCATCAACCTGGTTGATAAGTTTTTCAGCCTTAACCTGGGCTAATTTATTGCTTGAGGCCATATCAGAATCAACAAGTGGCTGTTCAATTACCTCTGTCAACAGCTTGAGGTAAAGTTCCCGGTCAAACATCAGGCGGGCATATGTTTGCGCATAGGCAACCTGTGTAAGCAGAAAGGATCTCTTGTTTATTTCAAGTGCCCGTTCAAAGTGTTTGCGGCTTGTGTCCGGTTTGCCGCCGTACATTTGGGGGCGACTGCCATAGTAAGAGCCGAGAAAGATATGGGCACCGCCATAATAATATAATTCGTCGAGTTCTACCACCCTGAGCATGATGAGCTCCACAATGGGCAGGTCTGCCATGGCGGCAGGAGCACCTTCCTGGTATTGTATCCATGTCGCCCATCCATAAGCACCCCAGAATAAATATCCTGCCTTGGCAGGTGAGTTACCGGCAAGCGCCTGTTCAATTTCTGCCAGACTCAGGTCATTTAAATTTTCCAGGCCATGCAGCTGTTTGATGAGATTGATACCATAATCCCTTGCCTTGATACTCATGTTTACCGCCCGTTCAATCTTGTCATCTTCATGAAGGGCTGACGCATATGCACCATATGCCTTGGTCGCAGCCATCAGTAAACGTTTGTTGTCAGGATTACCGGCAATCAGGCCATCGAGTATAAGCAGCAGAGAAGGTGCGCCGTCTTGAAGGAGCTCCAGGTCGGTCTGTTTTTGCAGGGAAAGAGTTAACGGCTCCAGGAGAGGGGCGACAAGCATTGAAGTGCATCCGCTGCCAAGCATTAAAAGTGCAAGAGCAAGGAAAATTTTACAAAAATATGATGTCAGTGTTTTTTGCATCATAATCAGGTTCGGTTGCAGGATTTAATGTGATAGTTACATAATCCTCATCTTTCATGCAATGGATATAGTATTATATACATAACTTTAGTTAAATATCATGTTATGTGTCAAGAATGAATGGAAGCTGCATCCGAATATTTATTGCAGAGGAAGGAATATGCCAAAAAATATTATTGGAGTTTTTGGAGCAGGGAATATATCTGATACTGATGATGAGTGGCAGTTGGCTTTAAGCGTAGGCCGTCAATTGGCTCAAAGAGGTTTTGTGGTTTTGACCGGTGGGCTGGGAGGTGTCATGACTGCTGCCAGCAGAGGTGCAAAGGAGAAAAATGGTATTACCGTGGGTATCCTGCCTGGTACTGGAAAGACAACCCCTGCAAACAGGTATGTTGATATAGCTATTTATACCGGTATGGGTGAGGCAAGGAACGCGATTAATACAAAGAGCTGCAAGGCGGCAATAGCTATAGGCGGAGAATATGGCACCCTTTCAGAAATTGCACTGGCTTTGAAAGGCAATTGCCCGATAATTCTTTTAAATTCCTGGACTATCGCCCCGCATGGCGATGTAAAAAGATCTGAATGGTATGTTGCCACGACTCCTGAAGAAGCAGTTGCCATGGCAGTTGGAGCAGTTGCAGAGGCGGGTGGGTGACAAATCGAAAAATTCTAAAACATTTTTCATGGAATTCCTTCAAACTATTCAAGAAAGTGTGAAGCGCAAGTTGTAATTGCAAGATTCCTGTCAGCAAGCCGTTCACGAAGTAATGAGAAACCTTTGATATTTGCCTGCCTGACTATTTATCGTACTTGACAAGTTAATTTAAATAAGTATATTTATCCGTTTGCAGTATGAGCCTGAGGGCGGGTGTAGCTCAGTTGGTAGAGTACAAGCTTCCCAAGCTTGGGGTCGCGGGTTCGAACCCCGTTGCCCGCTCCACCTGAAGCTCTGCGATCGGCTGCTGGAAGGTTTGCGAAGTGCCCCGCTCTTCTCTTAAGCAGCCGGGATGTTGCGCTTCATCGGGCCGTTGAGGAATAGCATTGCTATACTGCGGTCTGATTTTCGCGTTATAAAGTGCAGGGGTTTTTCCTGTGCTGATGTTGAAAGTGGGCTTCTTTTTTGCCCGCTTTTTTTTGTTTTGTTAGCAAAGGGCCGAAATGGCAGAAACGGTAATTGAAAGAGTAGAGGCAGTTGCTCTCCCAGTCCTTGAGGAATCGGGACTGGAGTTGGTTGATATACAGTACCGGCGAGAACAAAATGGATGGATTTTGCGACTTATCATTGATAAGCAGGATGGCCTCAATCTGAATGACTGTGCTGCCGTCAGCCGGGAAATAAGCCAGCTTTTGGACATTGAGAGTTTTATCGACCAGGCATATAATCTTGAGGTTACCTCTCCGGGACTTGACCGGCCTTTGAAAAGTATAGCTGAATTTGAACGTTTTGTTGGGCAGAAGGCAAAGATAAAGACAATAGATCCAATTGCCGGTGAGCATGCTTTTATCGGTAAGATAAATAGAACTGAAGGAGAATCCATTGTGCTGGAGGTTGGCACCAAAGAGGTAACAATTCTGTTTTCTCAGGTAGCCAAGGCCAAACTGGAAGTCGAATTTTAGGAAACCTATATTATAATGAGCAGACCAGGGCATCAACTGCCGGTTTGCCATGGAGTACAAATTATGCTGTCGGATTTGAAAAGAATAATTGAGCAGATCAGTAGGGATAAGGGGATCGAGAAACATTTGCTTGTCGAGACCATTGAAGAGGCAGTCCGTTCGGCAGCCAGGAAGAAATTCGGGAACCGCAGGGATATGGAAGTCCAATTTAATGATGAACTTGGTGAGGTTGAGATTTTTCAGTTCCGCATGGTGGTGGAGACTGTTGAGGATGAGCAGACCGAAATTTCCCTGGAGGAGGCATCTGCCCTCGACCCTGGCGTCAAGGTGCGTGATGAAATCGGAACCAAGATGGAAAACATTGCGGAACTCGGCCGGATAGCTGCTCAATCAGCCAAGCAGGTGATTATCCAGAAGATGAAAGATGCCGAGCTTGATGTCATATACGATATGTACAAGGGCAGGAAGGGCGAGATTGTCAATGGTATTGTGCAGAGATTTGAGCGGGGCAACATGATTATCAATCTGGGCCGGACCGATGCTATTCTGCCGCATAGTGAACAGATTCCCAAGAGATCTTTCCGTCAGGGTGACAGGATCAGAGCTTTGCTGCTTGATGTGCGTCAAAGCACCAGGGAGCAGCAGCTTGTTCTAAGCCGGGTCAATATTGATTTTCTGTCAAAACTCTTTGAGATGGAAGTCCCTGAAATTGCGGAAGGCATAGTGAAGATCATGGGAGTCAGCCGTGAACCAGGCTTCAGGGCGAAAATTGCGGTAGCCTCCAGCGAGTCAGATGTCGACCCTGTAGGAGCCTGTGTAGGTATGAAAGGGTCAAGAGTACAGAATGTTGTCCAGGAACTACAGGGTGAAAGAATCGATATTGTCCCCTGGAGTCCCGATCCAGCCAAATTTGTGTCCAGTGGTCTGGCGCCCGCCGAGGTGGCAATGGTTTTAGTTGACGAGGACAAGAAATCTCTCATGGTCGTTGTTCCGGATGACCAGTTATCCTTGGCCATTGGGCGTCAGGGGCAGAATGTGAGATTGGCTTCCAAATTACTCGGCTGGAATATTGATGTGAAGAGTGAAGCAAGATATGCCAAGCTTGAGGAGGATGGTTACAGGTCACTTCTCAATATTGAGGGTATGGATGAAGGTGTGGCTGACATTCTTTATGACGGAGGTTTCAGAGCAGCAGGGGATTTGAAAGGCATAACCATTAAAGAACTGGAAGGTTTGAAGGGCATGAAGCCGGAACGGGCGGCAAAACTTGTCGAGGCAATTGAAAGCTATATGGAATCCGCTGCAGCTGAGGCTCAAATGTCTGAAAAGGAAAATGATACTGAAGACTCTGAAGCTGAAGCATCTGTGAAGAGCTCTATCTCAGGTAAGATCCGGGTGTATGAATTGGCCAAAGAGGCTGGTATGAAAAGTAAAGATTTGGCAGATAAGCTTATTGACCTTGGCTATGATATCAAAGGCTACAGCTCGTCCGTGGATGAAGAGACTGCCGATAAAATCCGGGAAGAGGTTTTAGGTTAAGAAGCCTATTGGAAAATTCAAGGACCCGATTGATTCCTGCTGTCTTACAGTAGAACCGGTAAAAGATGAAAGTGCAGCCGATACGAACCTGTCTGGGGTGTCATAAGCGGTTTCCCAAAAGTCAGCTGCTGAAGTTTGTTTTACAGGAAGGAATTGTTGTGCTTGACGGTAAAGGAACAGGGCAGGGCCGCTCCGTCTATTGCTGCAATAATAAAAATTGTTTGCGCATTTTTTGTAGATATAAGAGGAAATTGTCCAGGGCTTTTCGGGTTCCGGACTGTAAAATAAGTGATGAGTTGGAGGATTGAGAATAAAGAATGAGCAAAATCAGGATATATGATTTAGCCAAAGAGGCTGGCATGAAAAGCACGGAGTTGGCTGATAAGCTTATCGACCTTGGCTATAATATAAAAGGCCATAGTTCAACCGTCGCTGACGAAGTCGCTGACGAGATCCGCAGAAATGTTCTCGGCACCGTTGAGACGGAAGTTGTTGAAAAGCGGATCAGTACCAAAGGACGTGCAACAATTATACGGCGCCGGTCGCAAACAGTACACCGAGTTTCTGAAATACCCTCTCCTGCTGAGGAAGAGGGCGCCGCTGACGCCGCCGCTACCGCTGCTGCTGAAGAGCCTGCTAAGAAAAAAACGGCAAAAAAGAAGTCAGTAAAGAAAAAGCCTGAAGCTGTCGCCGCTGACGCTGCTGTTGCTGAGGAAACACCTGCTGAAGAAATTGCATCTGTCTCGCCGGCGAAGGAGTCTGAGGCTGTAATTGAACCCGCCGCTGCCGGGAAGCCTTCGGTTGAAGCTGAACCTGAGCCGGAGCAGGAACTTAAGGAGCAACAAGCGGAAGAGGTTGAAGAGAAAGAAGAAGGGAAGCCTAAGCCGAAAGCAGTTAAACGTATAGTGCCTCCGCGTACGGGACTGGCCAAGGTTATAAAGAAGGCAGCGATACAGATACCGGAAGAAAAGCCCAAAGCACCGGCAAGGCCTCCACGGCCGGCAAAAGCAAAAGGCAAGGGTGCAATAGTTGGGGGAGCGCCTGATAAGAAAGCAGGTGCACCAAAGGGTGCTGAAGATTCTCGTGCAGGCAAAGGCAAGAAAAAGGGAAAAAGACTGGTTCAGTTCCGTTCTGAGGCTGCGGAGCCGGGACGCTTTAAAAAAGGACTTGGGGGGAAACGCAACAAAGGGCGCAGGGGATTCGGTACTGATAAGGAGTACGAGTATGGTCCCCGTGGAGCCAGAGGTCCGAAAGGCAAAAAGAGACAGGCTGAACCCGTTGAGCCCGTTGCCGAGACCAAGGCTATCAAGAAGCGAATCAAGGTCTTTGAGACGATTAGCGTTGGTGACCTGGCCCATCGCATGTCAGTGAAGGCGAATCAGGTGAT
>JAUXHH010000191.1 GCA_030621655.1 Desulfobacterales bacterium | reverse complement strand
CCGGACACATTAAATTTGAAATGTTTTAGAAAAAAAATCACCTGCTGGAATATCCTACTGGAAATATCAATGGCAACATCTAAAGCATTCACATTCATTATACTATCAACTGTTCTCGTGGCCCTCTTTTTGGGCGGATGCGCTGCTACCCCTTCAGAAACCAGATCTGAGATGACTGGCCCCCCTGCTCCCGAAAGTCAGATTTTTGAGCAGGGGCAACAATCGCACACTGCACCATCCATACAAAGTGGAAAAGATATCACTCCCCCTCCACAGGTTTCCTTAAAGGAGTCAGTTTTCGGCAGCAGGGAATCTACACAGATCAAGAGAGTTCCTGTTAGTTATGCTGATTCGGAATTTGTCCAACAGCGCCTCAATGAATACCAAATCAAACTTGACCAGTGGCTGGAAATTTCCAAAGTTACCGACAAAAGCAAACTGGCGGAGCAACTTTCAACAAGAGGCTTTGAATGCTTACAGTTATTGGAATGGATATTGACTGGTTACAGTTCACTGCTTGAAAGAATGCAACAGGGAGAAACCGTTTCTGTTGACAAAACCGATACGGTTGACCCAAAAAGAATGCAGCAGCTTGATATAACTTTTCTTGAAAGCCAGTGTGGTGAAATTCTTGCCATGGAGACTTCAGTTCGGCCAGAGTTAACAACAGAAGAAGAACCGCAATATTCCTTTGATGAAGCCCAGGAAATTATTATATCACATGTAGAAAATGAAAATTTCTATGAAGCTCTCCTGGGGTATTCCAACCTGCCAACAGACTTTCCTGGGCAGAAACCGGCAATCTTTACTCAGCTGAACTATGGACTTGCTCTGCAATACACCGGTCAAGTTGAGGCGGCAGCGAGACATTTCAATAAAATGTTTGATTCAGGCGACCTTTCAGTAGAGCCCCTCAGTCTACAGCTGGAAATTGCTGATCTTCTCCTGGCCAGCTCCAATATTGCTGCTGCAAAATCGTACTATGAAAGTTTCATTCTGGCGCACAGGTCAATTGAGGCGGAAAAATTGTGGGCAATGGAACAACTGGCCTTCCTGCGTTCTGTCGATTCTGAGTCTAAGGATATGCTTGCTTATACAAAACTCCTGCGTGAATTCCTGATTTATGATTACAGGATTCACAGCGTAGCCTTAAATAAAAAAATAAATACGTTTGCAACTGAGCATGCCGGCAGTCCCATTGCAGTAAGTGCCTTACGGCTCAAAACTTTTACAATTGAGCAGTTAAATTTATGGTTTGGCAGACAGCTGGTAAAAATCGACTCTCTTGTTGCAGAAAAAAAATTCACTGAAGCCACAGATATTCTTAAAAACATGACAAACTACTATCTTCCCGCAGATTTGCAGGCAGTAGTGCAGAAAACATATTACGAGGTCGCCCAGGCTGAACTACAGGAAACCGAGGATCAACGTCGCATTCAGGAAATGGAATTGACTGAACAGTGGGACGCAGCTGTCCTCCTCATGGATTCCCAGCGTTTTGATTTAGCCATTTCAGCCTTTGAATTCCTCATGGGTACCGACTACGAAGAACAGGCTACCATAAAGATAGTTGAAGCAGCCAACCTGGCTGCCGGACAGATGCGGAAAGAGGCGGCATCACTCTTCATCCGGGCAGGCAAAACCCAAGACATTGAGAAAAAAAAGGAACTTCTTCTTGATTCCCATAGAATGTTGAATGAGATACTGGTCAAATTTCCTCAAACAGACCTGCTGGACAAGGTCCATCATAATGTTGCCATACTTGAAGAGCAGATCAGAAGAATTGATCCTGCCCTGCTGGAAGAACTTCAGGAGGAAAGCCCTGCAGTAATGCCTGATGAATCACCCACACCCATCCCAAGACAGGTAATTCAATAGACGGATTATTAAATGCAATTGCCCTCGGCGTCCTCAAGGGCCAACAGAGATCTTTTAATGTCCAGGCCTCCGGCAAAACCCCCCAGACCGTTTTGAGCTACCACCCTGTGACATGGAATAATTAAAGACAGAGGATTTGCTCCGCAGGCCGTTCCGGCTGCCCTCGCCCCCTTGGGCGAACCAGCCAGTTCAGCCAATCTTTGATAGGTAATGCAGCTGCCATAAGGTATAGCAGAGAGATGGCTCCAGACCCTTTGTTGAAAAGGTGTACCGGCACCAATAAAGGGTGAGTCAATTTTGATTGGAAATCTGGACAAGTTTCCTGTGAAATAGTCCTTAAAAAATGTATTGTAGCGAAAATCCTTCTGTTTCAGGGTTTTGAAAACAACGCTGTTATCCAAACCGCTTAATTGTTTTCGGGCCAGTTCATGTTTGTTTGGCGCAAAGGTCAAATGAACAATTTTTTCTTCGGGTCCAATGAGGCAGTAGATGGTAAAATTCCCATAACTGAATGCAGTGGAGACAAAATCAAGACCAATCGCTGCTTTTGATAATTTCTGTAAATAATTTTTCAAAAAGTTTTTCATATATCCCTGACTCATTAAATCTGATTTACACATGCATCCTCTGGAAAAAAAAACCCTGAAAATAGTTCGGCAGGAGCAGCTCGTACAGGACGGAGACAGGATACTCATCGGTGTCTCGGGCGGCCCGGACTCCCTGGCACTTCTGCATGTTCTGGCCCGTTTGGCTCCAGATCTGCATATTACCCTGGCCGCTGTTTATGTCAATCATGGTCTCAGGCCGGATGAGACACATGAGGAAAAAAACCATGTTGAAGCTGCTGCAAATAACCTTGGGATAGATTTCTTCACCGAAAGCGTTGATGTTACAGGACTGGCAGCTAAACAGAGAATTTCCATTGAACATGCAGCCAGATTGCTGCGGTATGATTTTTTTGAGAAAACTGCCAAAAAATGGGGCGCAACGAAAATTGCAGTAGCGCATACTGCAGATGACCAGGCAGAAGAAATTCTTCTGCGTCTTATCAGGGGAACGGCCCGTAAGGGACTTTCAGGGATGAAAACCATTCGGGATGGCAGAATTATCCGTCCTTTTCTGGGCTTACCCAAATCCAGGCTCCTTGAATACCTTGAAAAAAATTCCATCCAATTTCTTCTTGACAGCTCGAACACGGAAAACTCTTACCTGCGGAATCGTATTAGAAATGACCTGCTGCCATATCTGGCTGAGGACTACAATCCTGATATCAGGCAAACCCTTTTACGCACGGCGAATATTCTGCAGGACGAAGAAGAGTTCCTGGAAAATATTACAGAGTCTATTTTTAAAGAAGCGGTCTCAACCATCCCTGAGCCCCTTGAAGAGATCAAAGCCGATACCAACCAACCGGACGAATCGAACAGCCAGAAACTTTTTCTCAATCTTGAAAGTTTCAACCGTGAACCCCGTGCCATCCAGAGAAGGCTCTTGGAAAAATGCTGCTGGGTAATGGGTTGTGAAGCGCGGTCACGACAGATAGAGCATCTCCTGGAGCTTGCCATAAAGAATGCACCTGATGGCAACCTCCACCTTTCTGACGGTCTTCGGGTTACAAAAAATAGTGAACAGCTTTGCTTTACTTATCCCCAGGGCCGGGGTTCACTGCGCGGTGATCTCTCTTCTACCAACGGGGTTGAATTTCCAGAAACCAGCATACCGGAGCCCGGCATTTTTGAATTCCCACAATTGGGGAAAAAACTATTAGTTGAACATCTCAGTGAAACCACAGCCATTTCAGGAGAAATCTTTCCAACAGGGGAACATCTGGATTCCTCCCTCTTCTCTTTTCCTCTCACATTAAGGGGACCAAGACCTGGAGATCGTTTTCATCCGCTTGGAGCGCCCGGCAGCAAGAAAGTAAGTGGTTTTCTCAGCGATCAGAAAATTGACCGGCATACCAGAGGACAGTTTCCAGTATTATGTGCCGAGGACTCTATACTTGCCCTGCCCGGCCTTCGCATAGATCACCGCTACAGGGTTACTGACAAGACCACCCGGTTGATCAG
>JAUXHH010000172.1 GCA_030621655.1 Desulfobacterales bacterium | reverse complement strand
CCTCGATCTCCGTAATAATCCGGGAGGCCTCCTTGATGCTTCAGTCAAGGTCGTGGATATCTTCCTGGATGAGGGCATCATTGTCTCGACCAAGGGACGTCTCAAAGACAACAATATGGAATTTTCGGCCCACGGAGGAGGTCCGGATTACGATTTCTCCATAGTCATCTTGATAAACGGTGGGTCAGCATCTGCATCGGAGATTGTCGCCGGAGCCCTGCAGGATCATAAAAGGGCACTTGTTCTGGGAACCCAGTCCTTTGGCAAAGGCTCTGTACAAACAATCATTCCAATGGCCGACGGTGCCGGCCTGCGGCTTACCACTGCCAGATACTACACACCAAACGGCACCTCCATCCAGGCAACCGGCATTACTCCGGATGTTCTCGTTCCAGAAACTGATTCAAAAAAAGATGACAATCATAAAGGCCCCATGAAGTTTCTCCGTGAAAAGGACTTGAGGCATCACCTGGAAAATGGCAGCAATGTTGAACAAAATTCAAAACCTCAGACCATTGAAAAAAGTGGCTTAATCTCAGATAAAGTTACGATTGCCGAGGAAACAAAGGAAAAATTAAAGGACGACAACCAGCTCAAAACCGCTCTGCTTGTTCTCAAAAGTCTGGATGTGCCTTCCAATCCTGATACTGAAAAATTAACATCCGGCCCAGAGGACCCGGAACCTTCCCCTTGAAAGGGCTTGTCACTCTCACAGCAAAAGGAACAAAGTGACAAAGGCACAGAGTTTTTTCTATCCAGCAAATCTCAACCCGTTTAATGTTTTTCTGATTTTTTCCAAATTCAATCAGTAAACAATTGTAAAAACACCCTACAACGTCAAACACTTTGTGCCTCTGTGCCTCTGTGCCTTATATGTTTTCCCGGACACGAAGATTACAAGAATATTTTGTTGATGTTTTTCATAGTCCAAGGTCACGGATAAAACGCATATCCCTGGTCCAGTTCTTATGCACCTTAACCCATAATTTCAACAGAACCCGCTGGGCCAGAAGTTTCTCTATATCATGCCGTGAATTTTTACCAATCTGTTGCAGCTTTGAGCCTTTTCTCCCAATGATTATTCCCTTTTGTGAAGATTTTTCCACAACTATTGTCGCATGAATAGTAACCAGCGATCTTTTTTCGTCTTCCTTGAAACTGTCAATAACAACTGCTGTTGAATAGGGAATTTCCTGCCCGGTCAAAAGAAATATCTTTTCCCTGACAATCTCCGCAACTATAAAGCGCTCGGTAGCATCTGTCGGTATATCTTCCGGGTAAAGCCTGGGCCCGGTCGGCAGGAGACGAACCAGCTCCTGCAGCAAGATATCCGTACCATTATTCATAAGGGCTGAAATCGGGACAATGGCGGCAAATGGATAGATATTGCGGTACATTTCTATCATTGGCAATATTTGATCCGTTTTCAGAAGATCTATCTTGTTTAAAACCAGGATTGCCGGACTTGCAGTTCCCTCGAGATATTCAACCGCCTTTATCTGCTTTTCAGGTACGGGTTGGGAAACATCGACAAGGAACAGAATTGCATCAACCTCTGAAAGACTGGCAACTGCTATCTTTACCATTTCCAGGTTAAGAGGTTTACCTGCCTTATGCAGACCAGGTGTGTCAAGCATGACTATTTGATAGGATGGATCATTAAGAATACCGATGATCCTGTTTCTGGTAGTTTGGGGCTTTGGTGTTACAATTGAAATTTTTTGCCCCAACAAACCATTCAGCAGTGTTGACTTGCCCACATTGGGGGGACCGACGATTGCCACCACGCCGGATTTAATTGTATCTTTCTGCATCTCTTTCAAAAATTTCCCTGATGATTATTTAAGTGGATAGTGCTGTTATGTGAGCTTTAATTTATATACTCTATGTAAAACATATTTGTTCCGGAAATATTACTATTCCCTCTTAACAAATTTAATTATTACGTAGTATATTGCTGTTTTTCACAAAGTAATAATTCATAACTTTACGGCACCATGAATACATGGTAAGCCGTTCAGGCGTCTTTTGAGATTCAAAAAACACTCAGTGCCGGCTAAAACGGTTAACAGGATAAAATTCAGCACATGACACTAGACGGCAGAATAGTCGAATATCTGGAAAACGGCAAATTCATCTGCGCCTTTGTAGTTGAAGATACTGGCAATCGTCTTCGCTTGCTCAATCAGAACAGCAGAGAACTCAATTTGCCGCTCAATAGAATTGTCCATTTCAGCAAAGAGAAAACCTCTGTTAAGCGCTCCAGAGAGGACATCATAGGAACCCTGCAGGAAACCTCAAAGCAGAGAGAAGGGTTGGCACAAAAAATAAATCTTGCTGAAATATGGGAACTTGTCTCTGAAAAACCTGAAGATAACTTTGGAGTCAATTTCCTGGCAGGTCTATTTTTTGGCGATGATCCAACGGATGACCAAGGTTCCGCTTTCCTGCGATCTGTAATTGCTGACCGACTTTACTTCAAATACAAGGCAGGCGAGATCCATGTTCATTCACCTGAAACGGTTGAGCAGATTAAACTTATGCAGGAAAAAGAAAGACAAAAAGAAAATTTTATTACCAGTAATACATCAGCCTTGCGTTATATCTGGGAAGAAGAGGAAATCCCGGCCAATTGGGAAGGAAGGGAGTCCACCCTGCAGATCCTCCAGGATTACTACCTTTTTGACAAGGAGGCCCCAGAATATGATATGGCACGCAAGCTCATCAAAAACGCTCAACTGACCGGCCCCCATGATATCTTTCACCTATTGGTGAAGGCTGGGGTCTGGGGAAAAAACGAAAACATCCCCCTGCTAAAACATGATATACCAACAATTTTTTCTGAAACTGTCTTGAATGAAGTAAAGAAAATCGAGTTGCCCTCTATAAAAAATTTATCTGAAGCTAAAAGAAAAGACTTCAGGGATTTACCGATTTTCACCATAGACGGTCCAACAACCAGGGACTTTGATGATGCACTTCACATTGAAAAACAGGGCGAAAACTATCTTGTCGGTATTCACATCTCCGATGTGAGCCTTTTTGTAAAACCGGGAACCGCCCTCTTTGATGAAGCACTTAAAAGGGGGACTTCCATATATTTCCCCGAAAAGCCACTCCCAATGTTCCCAGCAAGCCTATCCGAGGACAAATTAAGTCTTCTCAAGGACCAGGAACGTCCAACCGTAAGTTTTTTAGTGTTGCTCAGTCCCACTGCAGAGATCCTCAAGTATGAACTGGTTCATAGTATTATTTCGGTGAAACGACAGTTGACCTATAACGAGGCTGACAGGTTGATCAGTCAGGAAAAAGAACTGGCCGCACTGGCCGCACTGAGCAAATTACTGCGGCAAAGGCGGGTAAATAACGGGGCATTACTATTGCCCATGCCGGAATTGAATATCAGCATAAATCCCGATAACATAATTGAAATTCGCAGATTTGCAGTTGATACACCCAGCAAAATCCTTATTGCAGAGTTCATGATCCTGGCAAATACACTTGGAGCCCAGTTTGTTGCTGATAGGGAGGCGCCAGGCTTATTTCGCTGCCAAATGGAACCCCGCCAAAGAATTATCGACGGCTTTGAAAAGGACATAACAAAGATTATTCAGCAACGGAAACGCTTGTCTCCAATGTCCCTATTAACTACCCCCAAAATCCATAGTGGTGTTGGCGCACCACAATACACCACTGTCACATCTCCTATCCGACGTCTGCTGGACCTGATCATGCAGCTTCAGATCAGCAACCTTATTAAAGGTCAGGGGGTTTTTTTCAGCAAAAAAGACATGAAACATTTCGGCAGTATTATCCTCACGACCATTGATAAAGCCAACCAGGTCAAAAATCTACGCCAACGCTATTGGATATTTAAATATCTCGAGGCAAAGACCGGCAAAAGACTTCCTGCGACTGTTATTGACTGCGGCCCAAAACGCGTGCATCTCTTTCTGGAAGAATTTATGCTTGATGCAGATCTGCCGCTCAACCCGGCTTTTAAAGTTTCTGCCGGTGATACTGTCCTGGTTAGACTTTCAAAAATTGACTCCTTAAGCAATATTTTTAAAGTCGAATGGTAGATCCCACTCAATCCTCATCTATTTCTGTCCAAAAGCACTTTTTTCTCTCCCTAATTATTCCGTACAAAAAAACTTATTTGCTCCCGCTATGATGAAGCACAATATGTTGTGGTGCAGCAAAACGCACCATACAACATAATGTACAATTGTCCTGTTTTCAGATATAATGCTGA
>JAUXHH010000204.1 GCA_030621655.1 Desulfobacterales bacterium | reverse complement strand
GGCGAAGTGTACTGAACCAAGGGGGATAGGGTTTTAAAGTTTTTCCCCTTGACCCCTTTTGATCCCTCGACTCCTCGAACCCTTGTTTTTACCCTTTTTCGCTGGTTTCACCTTACTTCATTATGGCGAAACTCCCACGGCGGCACCGGTTGAGCTTGTTGCCAAAGCCCGAGTTTTTCTTCTCTTGCATTGCTTTCCAACATGAGCCAGTCTTTGCAAAAAGGCTCCTTACAATACCGCCTGTAAACCCATGCATAGCCATCTCGGACAATTTTCTCGTTTGCGTTCAAGCCACTTTTCCAGATGATCACCACAGGACGGCCATACCCATCTTGGTCCAACTTTTCTACTTCGACTTGTTGCCAGGATAGCAGGGACGCCAAGTGTTTTTTTGCAGCCCGTCCGAAGGCCTGGTTGAATTCCGGAGCATCAATTCCGTACAACCTGGTTTCCACCTCGCCTTGTCCAGGGCGAAATATTTTGAGTGAGTCTCCATCAACAGTACCTACAACCTTTCCTGTCCATGCACTGACATTAGAAGACCAAGTGATGATTACTATTATGATTAAGCAAATCTTTTTCATAATTTATTTCAGCCCTTCTTGCCGGCCTTTTTGAACAGGGCCAGGACCTCGGCCTTGTTATGGGTTTTGGCCAGATCAAGGGGGGTGTGGCCATGGATATTGGTGGCGCTGAGGGACATCCCGGCGGCCAGGAGGAGCTCGGCAATTTCCACATTATTGGCAAAGGCAACCATGTGGCCCGGGGTCCAGCCGGCCCGGGTAACAGATGTAAGGTCGGCACCCCTGGCCAGCAGGGTCTTGACCACCTCGACCCGGCCTTCCTGGATGGCCATATGCATGGGGGTCGCTCCACTGCCGAAATCGGCATCAACTGACTGCCCGTTTGCAAGCAGTTCTTCCACCTCTGCCACCCGACCATCCAGCACCGCCTCCCGTAGTGCTGCCAAGGGCTCCGGCAATGCTGGCGGCCCCTTTTTACATTGTTGGCAACCATTTCCTTCTGTTTCTTTGGTCATTACATTCTCCTCCTGGTGTGCAAAATTATGCGGAATTTACTGTAGCAGCATTATGGCGCAAAAAACAAATCGTGCCACTTTATTTGGCGCGATTTAAGGTTTCCATGGAATTATACCATACCTCTTTTCTTTCACAGAGCATGGACTGGCTATACTCTCTAGCGTTTTGGATGGTGATAGAGCCATCCTATCATTTACATAGAGTTTTAATTTTTTTTATCCAGCACCCAGCACCCCTCAGGTAAGCACCCTTAAAAACAGGGTATAAACTTTAGACTCCGAGGGGGTATTAAAAAGAACATCAGGTTTTTATCCTTTAACCTTTTCCCTTACACCCTGTGCCCCTTGAACCCTTGCTTCTTTTCCTTTATCCTTTATCTTATGAGACATATCTGGATCAGTATTTTCTTTCTGCCGTTGCTCCTGGTCGTGCTGCCTTTGACGGGAATCATGATGAAGGGTGGATCTCTGGCGCCGTATCTTGAGTTTCCACCGCTGACCCTTTATGTTCAGCATGCACCTTTCTCCTGGTACGCTTTTATTCTCCTTGCCCTGCTGCTGACTTGTGTCTTAGGCCCGCTTATCAGGCGCTTGATCCATGATTTCGGATCAGGCCTGGCAGTACCTCTCCATAAACACACTTTCCCCTGGTGGGGGTATGGGGGTGTCATACTGGCTGCTCTCTCCTGGTTCCTGGCCTGGACCCGGTTCCAATGGTTTGAGCCCTTGCAGGCCTATACCTTTCTTCCCCTGTGGCTGGGTTATATCGTAAGCGTAAACAGTCTGACATATACCCGTACCGGACACTGCCTGCTCATTAACCGTCCCCGCTTTTTTCTGACCCTGTTTCCATTAAGCAGTCTTTTCTGGTGGTTTTTCGAATACTTAAATCGTTTTGTTCAGAACTGGCATTACCTGGGTGTGGAAAATTTTTCAACAGGAGAATATATCCTCCATGCCAGCCTCTGTTTTTCCACAGTGCTGCCGGCTGTTCAAAGCACAGAGGAATATCTGGCATCATTTTCCCGGCTGGCCGCGCCGCTGAAAAACTGGCAGCCGGTAATTGTCCATAAGCCGGCGGTATTGGGCTGGCTTCTTCTGGCTCTTGCCGGTCCATCCCTTGCCGGGATTTCCATTTATCCCGACTACCTGTTTCCCATGCTGTGGGTGACGCCGTTTCTGGTCATCACCGGTGTCCAGGCAATCTGCGGAGAGGAAACGGTTTTTCGTGATCTCCCGAACGGTGACTGGCGGGCAGTTTGGCTGCCGGCCCTGGCTGCTTTAATCTGCGGTTTTTTCTGGGAGATGTGGAATTTTAAAAGCCTGGCCCATTGGCAATACTCCGTTCCCTATGTCCAGCGTTTTCATATCTTTGAAATGCCGATTTTAGGGTATGGAGGCTACCTGCCATTCGGGCTGGGATGCATGGTGGTTAGCAGGATGCTTGATCGGGTTTTGGGCTCAGAAGTCTATTCTATTACTTAAATTGATGTTTATTTCTTGACATCACTCCATAAAAACCGTACATTTTTGGAGTGATGTATAAAAGAACCCTGTCACCTAATAAAGAAAAAAGCTGGTTTCTCTTCGGTCCGCGCCAGACCGGCAAGTCCACCTTTGTCAAAAAATTACTGAGGAAGAAAGATCTCTATATTGATCTGTTACCCCAGAAAAATTTTTTGAATTATGCCAAAAATCCCGGTCGACTCCGAGAGGAAGTGTTGGCCCACCATCAGCGCTTTGGCCGCTTTGTCTGTGTTATTGACGAAATTCAGAAGATTCCCTCCTTGCTCGACGAAGTCCATGAATTAATTGAATCGTGTAATATCCGTTTTATCCTTACCGGTTCCAGCGCCAGAAAGCTACGCCGGGGAGGGGCCAATTTGCTGGCCGGTCGGGCATACACCTATCGTTTCTTTACTCTGACTTTTCAGGAACTGGGTCAAGACTTTCAATTGGATCGGGCCCTGCGGGTGGGGTGCCTGCCGGTGTTGTGGGGGGCGTCAAACGATGATGAACAGGAGTTTCTCCGTTCATATACCGAGACCTATCTGAAGGAAGAGATTGCAGCTGAAGGGCTGGTGCGTAATATCGGCCCTTTCAGTTATTTCCTTGATATTGTTGCCGCTAATGATGGCGAAACTGTTAATTTCAGTAATGTTGCCAGAGAATGCGGTGTCACTGTGAAAACGGTACAGCAGTATTACCAGATTCTTGAGGATACTTTTCTGGCCGTCAGGCTGCCGGCCTGGCAAAAGAGCGCCAGAAAGAGACTGGTTACCCACCCGCGTTATTATCTTTTTGACCCGGGAGTAACCAATGTCCTGGCCCACACCTTGGCCGATGAACTTAATCCCAGAGTACGGGGACGGCGTTTTGAACAATTTGTCATAGGCCAGCTTATAGCCCTGGCCCATTATCAGCGCCGCGATGTACAATTTTACTATTGGCGCACTAATCATGGTGCTGAAGTTGATCTGCTCCTCTGCCGAGGCATTGAAATCCTGGCAGCCCTCGAAATAAAGTCCTCCCGCAATATAAATATGCAAAGCCTGTCAGGTCTGCGATCTTTTCGTAAAAGTCATCCGGATGTCCCGGCCTATGTGCTAAGTGATGGCGGTTCGCAGCGTTTGCTTGCGGAGGGAGTCACTGTCATTGCGTGGGATGAATTTATTGGCAATATATTTGCCGGGCTTTTATAGGTTCGGCCATAATACATTGCTGAACTTTATGGGGTGGAGACAAAACGACTCAAGGAACAGGTGCGCAGAAATA